>CAIKYN010000365.1 GCA_903831635.1 uncultured Spartobacteria bacterium | reverse complement strand
TCCGACACCACCGAGGATGCCATCCGCACCAAACGGAAAGCCGAGGGAGTCGAGCCGACCTATCGTCTGGTCGACACCTGTGCCGCCGAGTTCGAGGCAGCGACCCCGTATTTCTACTCCACCTACGGCGACGAGGATGAGACCCGTGGCGGAAACAAAAAGAAAGTGATGATCCTCGGCGGTGGTCCCAACCGCATCGGCCAAGGCATCGAATTCGACTACTGCTGCGTTCATGCCGCCTTTGCGCTGAAGGAGGAGGGATACGAAACCATCATGGTGAACTCGAATCCTGAGACCGTCTCCACGGATTACGACACCAGCGACAAGCTCTTCTTTGAACCCCTCACCCTCGAAGATGTGCTCAATATCTACGAGCGCGAGAAGTGCGACGCCATTGTCGTCCAGTTCGGAGGACAGACCCCGCTCAACCTCGCCGCACCGCTTCAGGCCCGCGGAGTTACCATCATAGGCACCCAGCCCAAGAGCATCGAGATGGCGGAGGATCGCAAGCACTTCTCGGCCATGATCGACAAGCTGAAGCTCCGCCAAACCACCGGCGCCACAGCTATTGACGAGAGCGAGGCCGTCGCCATCGCCAACAAGGTCGGCTACCCTGTCCTCGTACGCCCCTCCTTTGTCCTCGGAGGACGTGCCATGGAGATCGTCTACACAGAAGAGGATCTCCGCCGTTATATCCGTACGGCGGTCGAGGTCAGCCCCGAACGCCCGATCCTAGTCGACCGCTTCCTTGAAGATGCCACCGAGGTCGATGTCGACTGTCTCGCCGACGGCACCGAATGTGTCATCGGAGGCATTATGGAGCATATCGAAGAAGCTGGCATCCACAGCGGTGACAGCGCCTGCGTTCTTCCATCGGTTTCCCTCTCTCCAAAGGTTCTTGAGACCATCCGATCCGCCACCAAGGCGATGGCCCTCGAACTCGATGTCCGAGGCCTCATGAACGTTCAGTACGCTGTGAAGGACGAGGAGGTCTACGTGCTCGAGGTGAATCCGCGTGCCTCCCGTACATCCCCCTTCGTCAGCAAGGCGATCGGCGTTCCCCTTGCCAAACTGGCCGCCAAGATCATGGCCGGAAAGACCCTTAAGGTTCTCGGCTTCACCAAGGAGATCATCCCGACCCATTACTCCGTCAAGGAAGCCGTCTTCCCATTCATCAAGTTCCCCGGCATCGACATCACACTCGGGCCTGAGATGCGCTCCACTGGTGAGGTCATGGGGATCGATACCGATTTCCCCCGCGCCTACGCAAAGGCCCAGATGGCCGCGGCACCAGCCCTTCCCACGGGAGGGAATCTCTTCGTCAGCGTGAAGGACTCCGACAAGCAGGCGATCGTTCCGATCGTGAAGGACTTCGCCGATCTCGGCTTTAAGATCCATGCGACCGATGGCACCGCCGCTCTTCTTAAGGAAGCAGG
The DNA here is from genome assembly GCA_903831635.1 of uncultured Spartobacteria bacterium. Classification (GTDB taxonomy): domain Bacteria; phylum Verrucomicrobiota; class Verrucomicrobiia; order Chthoniobacterales; family UBA6821; genus UBA6821. The sequence goes on along the minus strand of CAIKYN010000365.1, from coordinate 3,779 downwards.
CATCCCTGTCACCCGCCTCAACAAACTCGCCCAGGGACGCCCTAACGTCGTCGACATGATTAAGAACGGCGAGATGCAGTTCATTATCAATACACCCGCCGGGAAACAACCCCGTCAGGATGAGGTGGTGATCCGCAGCACTGCTGTCGCAAATCGTATCCCGATCATGACCACCCTACGTGCCGCGGCGGCAAGTGTTTCCGCGATCAAATCGATTGCAGAAGCGCCTCTGACCGTCAAATCTCTGCAAGAGCATCACGCTACAGCTTAGCTGTAGCGCGAAAGTGTTAGCGGTTTAGGCTGTAGGCTTTTAGGCAACAGATAGGAGAGGGTTCTAATCAGGAACTCAATCGACACGCATACGAGGTACCGTCAAGAAAAGCCCCCCCCTCAAAAACAAAATCTAGTCTCTACTTCATGACTTGCACTACCGGCACAGTAAGAAGAGGGAATAACTTAAACTCTTTGGTGTTCAGATCAAAATCCACAAAGCTTAGCGATTGAATCGACTGGCTCTGATAAGATTTCAGATAATAGGTTCCGCCCTTGAGATCGGCGACAACGGTCCATTCCGTAGTTTCGTAACCACCGACACCTCCACCATAGGTGCTGTCGGCCCACATGGAGATGATCCCAGGCGGAATATCAAAGTTGTTCATGATATGCCACGCGACATTGATCTGCTCAGTCGTCGTGAGATTGGAAGGAGCATGAGCGACATAGAGCGCAGCGCGGACAAAGCGGTCGCTGCTAAGGAAACTCCCCGGAATACCCATTGTCGCAACACCGGAGCTATCAGGAATAAAGTTCTCTCCGTTGACGACCAGCATCTTGTTGGAAGGGCCTCCGGCATTGGCATAATTTCCAAGGTTTGCTAAATGCCACGAAAAGGGAGGATCATTGGTGAGGACACCGAGAGGATTATCCGTGATCACCAACTCTCCTTTGAGAAACTCCACAACAATACTCCGTCCTGTCGCGTCATGAAGGGTCATGTGGCAACGAGCTACTCCTCCCCAGTTCTTGTTCGGGGAGCCATTGACCAAGATCGTTGCCAATCCCTTCCTAGCCTCCTCCACCGTGGCAAAGTTGCATAGGGAGTAAATCAGCATCTGCTCGGGAGCAATGCTATGCTCCGATTGTTCAGAGGTAGGATGCTGGTATTCCGCCGTATTTGGGGCATTGAGCAATCCACCAGCGAGGCCCTTTTCATTCATTCCATCGTAGAGAATTGGTTCGCCAAAACCATTGGTGCCGATCACTGCATACTTGGAAGTCCAATTGAGCCCGCTTCCAGGAAGGCCATCGATGCCAACTCCCTGAAAAGCAAACTCCCGAGGATAGAGCACCAAGGCCGATGCTGTCCAAGCACCGAACTCCATGGTCCTTCCATAGACGCCCCCCTCTGTTCCCTCAGATCCTTTCAGAAATATCGAGGTGCACATCGGGAGAGCAAAGCAGGAGGATTAGAGTCCCGCCGAGGCGGCGGTGTCCGTCAGCAGCAACGCATTCTCCTGACTAATCCTTCCACCGGGGATCGAGGGATCTGCAGCCTTTAGCTTCACAATCATCGGTATCTTCGCCGCACCTGTGGCGAGCCACATAATATGGCGCGAGCGATTGATCATCGGATAGGTCAGGGTCATGCGACGGCGGTTCTGGTAGAGATGCACGGGATCGGTCAAGGCCACATCGCGGTCAGTAACCTCCAGGACAGGATCGTTCGGAGTCAATGAGGCGGTGTGTCCATCTGGACCAAGGCCAAGGTGGGCCATGTCCAGTGTCGGCGGATTCCCGCAGATCTCTTGCAGCGTCTTCTCGTACTCAGCAGCTCCATCGACTGGATCCGTGGCATTCACCGGCATGGCATGGATGTTTTCCTTGGGGATCGGAGCATTACCCAAGAGCGACTCATGAAGATGGGTCAGGTTCCGGTCGGGATCACCCTCGGGAGCGATACGCTCATCGATCTGGAAGACATGGACTTGGGACCAAGGTACCTCCTCGGAGGCGAGATCCTTGAGCATCGCCCAGGGGGTCTTTCCTCCACTAACGGCAAGAGTGAAGACACCACGAGCTGCCACGGCCTCACGGGCCGCAGCGGCAATTACCCCAGCGGCCGCCTTTGCAACCGCATCATCATTAGCAAGGACTTCGATCTTGAGAGCCATGTCTTTGATCCTTTTGGAAACTACTTCTTCGCCCTGTAGCGGCGAATAAGTGCATTCGTGGAGCTGTCGTGTTTCAACTCGGGCTCAGCAGGTGACTCAAGCTCAGGAATGATGTGCTGGGCAAGTTGCTTACCGAGCTCGACACCCCACTGGTCGAAGGAGTTGATTCCCCAGACAGCCCCCTGCGTGAAGACGCTGTGCTCATAGAGAGCGACCAAGACACCAAGGGTGTGCGGGTCGAGCTTGTCGGCCATAATGACATTCGATGGGCGATTCCCCTCGAAGACACGATGAGGATTCAACCAATCGGGAGTCCCCTCGGCCTTCACCTGCTCCAGTGTCTTGCCGAAAGCGAGCGCCTCTGCCTGCGCGAAGATATTGGATATGAGGTAATTGTGATGGTGACCCAGCTCGTTGATCGCCTTGTTGAAGCCGATGAAGTCGCAAGGAATAAGGCGCGTCCCCTGATGGATGAGCTGATAGAAGGAGTGCTGGCCGTTCGTGCCTGGCTCGCCCCAGTAGATCGGACCCGTATCAAAGGTGACATGGGTGCCGTCGAGGCGCACCGACTTGCCGTTGCTCTCCATGGTGAGCTGCTGGAGATAGGCAGGGAAGCGCTTGAGGTACTGCTCGTAGGGGAGCACCGCAATGCTCTGGGCTCCGAAGAAGTCATTGTACCAGACGGCGAGGAGGCCAAGGAGAACAGGGAGGTTCTTCTCGAGTGGGGCCGTGCGGAAGTGCTCGTCCATCGCGTGGAAGCCGGCAAGAAGGTCGGAGAAGTTCTTCGGCCCGATGGCGATCATAGTCGAGAGACCGATCGCGGAATCCATCGAGTAACGGCCACCCACCCAATCCCAGAAACCGAACATATTCGCCGTATCGATGCCGAACTCCGAGACCTTGGCGGCATTCGTGGAGACTGCGACGAAGTGCTTCGCAACTGCCGAGACATCTCCGCCGAACCCCTTCAGCGACCACTCGCGGGCACTGTTGGCATTCGTCATGGTCTCAAGCGTGGTGAAGGTCTTTGAGGAAACGATGAAAAGGGTCTCTGCGGGATCGATATCGCGAACCGCCTCGGCGAAATCAGTGCCATCGACGTTAGAAACAAAACGGAAGGTCATGTCGCGGTCGCTGTAGGCCTTGAGCGCCTCGTAGGCCATCACTGGACCAAGATCCGATCCTCCGATACCGATATTGATCACATTCTTGATCCGCTTGCCAGTGTGGCCCTTCCAATCCCCGGAGCGAACGCGATCAGCGAAGGCACCCATGGCCTCGAGAACCTTATGAACTTCGGGAACAACATCAACACCATCGACCTTGATCACCTCGCCCTTGGGGGCGCGGAGCGCAACATGCAGGACGGCACGATCCTCGGTGATATTGATCTTCTCTCCGGCGAACATCTTCTCACGGTGCTCCTCGAGACCGACTTCCTTGGCAAGCTGAACGAGGTTCTTGAGCGTCTCGTCATTGACGCGGTTCTTCGAGTAGTCGAGGTAGAGTCCGCAGGCCTCGGCAGTCAGACTCTCACCGCGTGTCGAATCTGCAGCGAAGAGTTCTTTAAGCGATGTCTTGGCGATCTGGTCGCGATTGGCTTCGAGC
>CAIKYN010000364.1 GCA_903831635.1 uncultured Spartobacteria bacterium | reverse complement strand
TTTGCTGCCGATACCTCCGCCGAGTCCCGTGGCGAAGGTGATCTGGTGATTGGTTGTTGAAATTGATCCGACCTTGATTGCGGGATCTTCCCAACCGACACGCCATTGACCCTTGAGCCAGACGCCATTGGTTGGATTCCATCGGGCGGGTTCCTCCTCCCGGTACTCGAAGACCCCGGGGACATTCGTCTTGCCCGTCTTTTCACCAATCACAAGAACCTGCTTCATGGTGGTGTAGTCGTCGTAAGGCCAGCGCGAGAGCTTCATGCGCTTGCCGTTGAAGAAAAGTTCGAAGATCCCTCCTCCGTCCTTGAAAACATCGGGGAACGGACCCGTGTGTTGGAGCCCCAGAGCTTTCAGATCGGCTACCAAGACTTTACCTTGTGCTTCCGGTGCGAGTCGCTTCGAGATCTCGGCGTCCGTAATTGGTGCGAAATCCGAGGCCTTAAGAATCTTGCCTCCGGCAAGGCGAGGCTTCTCATCCTTATAGGCACGGTACACGATCGGGGACTCTGAGGCTCCGGAGTCCTCCTGAGTGAAGGAAAGAGTCTCGGGGAGTTGATAGACGCCACCACGAAGATTCACGGCGATCCCTCCCTTGGGAGGGCCAGCTTGTTTCAGTTTTCTAACCTCATCTCGGGCATGGGCAATCGTTGCGAATGGGCCTGACGCTCCGGCTTTCTCAGGCGCAAGGCCGTCGTTAGCATCATCACCTTGCGGCGAGACAAAGAATTCCTTGGCAAAGCCCGTATCGGGGATCTCGATGGGCTTAATGTCAGGAGTGAATGTTTTCCAGTCCACGGCTCCTTGGGCGGTGAATGCGGAGAGAGCCATGGTAACCGCGATGGCTGGCAGAAGGAGTAGGGAACTTGAATGATGGTGTTTCATGGGGAATAAAATCATGTCTGCTTTGATTTTTTGGAAAAAGCCGAAAATAGAATCGATTCCAGCTTTTTGCTCTTACCATCGGGTCGGGTCAGTCCAGAATACCGCGAACACCCCATTCCGCCCCCCTTCTTATGTTTTCCAAGAAATCCATCATCGGTGCCTTGATCATGCTTTCCGCACTGCACCTACAGGCAGCTCCCACGGTGGGATTGAACGTCGACTGGCCCTCCTTTCTCGCCAAGCAGGATCCCCTCTGGGGCAGAATGCCAACCAACTACTTCGAGGGTCCCTTTGTCGGGAACGGTCTCGTGGGTGTTATCCTTTTCCGGGATCAGAAGGAGACGAACAGCCTCCGGTTCGAGATCGGGCGTACCGATGTCTATGATCATCGTCCGGGTAATCCAATGCATTATGCAGGCAGATTGCCGATCGGCCACCTGCTCCTAACTCCCTCCGGCAAGATTCTCTCTTCCTCATTTCGGACTGACCTCTGGAACGCAGAGATCACCGGAGAACTCACGACGGACAAAGGTTCGATCACTCTAAGGTGCTTTTCCCCCAGTGATTCTGAGGTACTTGTTACCCAAATCACACCCCGCGGCGGTGAGGAAGCGGCAAAGGTGTCATTCGTGCCGGAGCAGGGTAACAGCTCGCGGTATACCGCCCAACCCAGTCGCGACAAAAATTTCACTTATGTACCCAATCCCCCGTTTGAGTTGAGTGAAACCAACGGCACGGGGGTTTGCGTGCAACCATTGAAAGCCGGTAGCGACTATGCAACGGCCTGGAAGGAATGCGGCGTAGGAGGGGAGGGAAAGACTGTTTGGCTATCTGTTGCGGACCGCCAGACGAGAACGGGATCGGCGGAGGATGCCGTCGCAAATGTGGAGAAGGCGATCCAGCGTGGCGTGACTGAGTTGGAAAAGCTTCATCGCGCCTGGTGGCATGCCTTTTATCCGGCAAGTTTCGTTACCTTGCCGGATGCCCGTTTCGAGAGCTTCTATTGGATCCAGCTTTACAAGATGGCCAGCGCCACCCGAGAAAATCGGTCTGTCGTCGATCTGATGGGCCCATGGTACAAGAACAGCGTCTGGGCGGCCTATTGGCAGAACCTCAACACCCAGCTTGCCTATTACACGGTTCTCCCTTCAAACCATCCCGAACTCGGGGAACCGCTGTGCCATCTGCTCCATGACCGGCAGCAGGATCTCATCAACAACGTCCCCTCCGAGTACCGATCCGACTCTGCGGCTCTGGGCAACCCCAC
>CAIKYN010000363.1 GCA_903831635.1 uncultured Spartobacteria bacterium | reverse complement strand
TCGCTAAAATCCCCGACCACCAATCCCCTATCCCTGATTCCCTATCTCCCCATCCCGATACCTCATTCCCAAACTCTCAATCTCCAGCCCAAGGGGAGCTGTTCTGATGAGAAAGAGTCTTCTCTTTGGCGCGGGGCAGGGAGCGCGATTGGCGGTGCTGGATCTCATCAAGCGATCCCATCATGGTCTTGGGGTAAAGCAGATCGCAACCGAGTTGGGGATGAGCTACATGGGAGTGAAGTCGCACTGCGTGACTCTTGCCTCAGAGGGGTATCTGACCACCTGGAGAGAGCCTGCTCCCAAGGGGAGGCCTCTCATGTTCTATAGGCTTTCGGAATCTGGAGAGCGCCTCTTTGCAGAACCGGGACTAGGTCTGGCTCTCGGATTGCTGCGAGATGCGGGAAAGCTGTTTGGCGTCAACGCGGCGCAGAAATTACTCGCGCTTCATTATCGTGCGGAGGCCGAACGCTACCGTGCAATGATTCCCTCCGGAGAAGTGCAGGAGAGGGTGCTTGCCTTGGTCCGGTTGCGCGACCGTGAGGAGAGAATGGCTGCTTATTCAGGCAATGATGAGCGATGGGAAATCCACGAGTATCACAACCCTCACGCAGCCCTCATGCGCCAGTATCCCGTGGCCGTGAACCTCGAGGAAACAATGATCGGTGAGGTTCTTGGAGTGCCGGTTCGTAGAACCGAGGAGGGGACTCGGATTGTTTTCTCAGCCAGTTAGGAAACTCCCTACGGCTTAGCCGGCAGGTGTTCCCTGCAAAACTCTTTCCCATCCGCAGTAACGCGGAAATCTATATCCGGATGACTGACCTCGGTCCTGCCGCAGGACTCGCATCGATGGAGGGTTTCGACCGATAGGTTTTTGGGGCCTGCAGGATTGCGTCGGGAAGGTGGGCCGGAGAATTTGGCAGCTTCGCTTTTCAGAATCCCAAGATGAGATCTCAGCTCGGCATGGAAAAATAATAGGTAGTTCAGAAAAGCGGTTCCCAAAGTCGCTGCCACGATAAGCGGTTGCCCAAATGCCGAAAGGATCATGATCACGGCACTGAAGAGGGCGAGCCAGGCGATTCTAACCGGAAGGATGAAGAAAACGAGGACCTTGAAGTCTGGATAGACGGTCGCAAAGGCCAAGAGGAGCGAGAGGTTCAAGAAGGTGTTGGCACGACCGATGGATGCTCCCTCTCCCGATAAGCCAAATGCGAAAGAGACCACGGTGCAGAGCAGGATGCCGCATAAATAAAAGGAGGTCAGTCGCGCCGCCCCCATGGCGGTCTCCAATCCGTCGCCCAGATACAGCAGGAAAAGGAGCGAGAAAAAGATCCAGAACGGACTCAGTGTCTCTGGGATGAAGATCCAGGTAACAAGTCTCCAGATCTGCCCGTGAAGAACCATCGCCGGGTTGAGTTCCAGAACCGAAAGAAACCCGGGGGCCAGAAGATGGAGGATAAAGACAAGTGCGTTAAAGAGCACCACATAGCGGATCAGCCCCGGAATGGCGCAGTGTTCCGAGAGTCGTCGCAGCGACTTGCTGAATTCAGAGGGCATAGGAGACTTGGGACATGGGCTAAAGAATGACGGATCTGGGCGGTGATGCACGCCGGAAGATGCTGGCACGGCTCGTCATGGATTCGGGCGGTGCGGCAGTGTTCTAGGGATCTTCAAACACTCGGACAAAGTCGGGTTTTCCATTCCTTAGGAAGAAGGGGATCAGACAGTTCCCCTCAGCTCCCTCCTGTTCGATCTCAAGCGGGATCGTTTGATCGTCGATCACGGCCTCATACTTCACACAGGGAGGCTGACGCACTAGCAGGACGCTATTTCCGGGAGCCAGATACGCAAGCTGCTGGGATGGTCTGTTTCCGGAGGCGGGGCTGCGGAGAAGGAGCGTTTTCCGCGGCATGGCATTGACGATCCTGTAGTGGCATGGGTCGGTAGTGACAAGGGTGTAGGGGATGACATGGAACTGAATGTTTGGGGGGTAGCTCCCAGCGGGTGCTGTTTCTCCGAGGAGTTGCGGTAGTTTTTCCTTTGGGCCCTGAGTGCTCAGATCGCCCGTTAAGAGGAGGTATTGGCTGGAGAGTGGTTTGAAGTGGATGGTTTGGAGAGCAAGGAGAGGGCCATTGGTGCTATGTACCGCGTACTGGACCTCCGGTGTGCTGATCGCGTGGTTGGCAGTCCATTCCCCCTGGCGGAAGTCAGGATAGGCAATCGGAATATTGGTGATTCTGGAGTTTCTAGTGGATCTAAGACCGCTGGGGATGCTTTCAGTGCCTAGGTCATGACCACGAGATGGAACCGAACTGAGACCAACACCGAGTGCGATTGAGGGAACGCTGGTGGCATTCACGATGGTGACCCTGACCTCAGGAGTGGGAGTCGGTGTGGGCGAGAGGTGATGATGCCGGTGAGATTCTCCCGATGAACCCCTCG
>CAIKYN010000362.1 GCA_903831635.1 uncultured Spartobacteria bacterium | reverse complement strand
GTTCCTCTACCTGACACGTCTGGCATCTAGTATTATCGATTACATTGCTCAAGGGATGGATTCCACAGGGCCTTCGGGAGGATCCTCCATGGGGCGCGACCTTGTCCCCTACGTGACTCAGATCGCCGAGAAATGCACGCGCACGGCGTTTATTACCAACAGTGCTACCAATAGTACCACGATCGAGAGCCAATTCTTCGTTGAGGTCTGGAATCCCACCACCGGAGTCGTGAAGGGAGGAACACCCCGTCTGGTGATCGGGAACAGGGCCTACGTGCTCTTCGGAACAGCCAAGGAGACACCATTTGCAAAATATGATGAAACGGCCTCCCTGACCCGGGACCTGCGCCCCAATGAATTCACCGTACTAGCCTTCAAGCCCGAGTCCCAAACCTGGACCTCACCCACCCCTCCCGGCACCAATGAACCGTGCTGGAAGGATGGACCCACCGGCAACGAAAACAATGCCCATGAGTACTTCGAGTTCTCGTGGAATGGGAAGTTGGTCGACATGACCCGCCGCTCCCCGGATGCCTCCAATAAAGAGCAGGGAGGACTCAAGCATCTGGCCCAGCAACTGCTCAACGCTCAACCTCGTTGGCAATGTCTCACCATCCCAACCTATTCGGGAAAGGATGGCGAACCGGATGAATCCTCCGAGGCACTGAATCCTGGAAAATACCGTTTTGTTGGTGATCCTCGCGCTACCTTCCTCACCTCCTACAACTGGGTTCCGATCACGACCTATCAGGAAAACACTCTCTGGAACGGTGTCGTGCCCGGAGGGGTGCTCAACAAGGGGATGATCCTGGATCCAAAGAACACCTGGAAAAGCCGTGACTGTATTCCCGAAAACCCCGCGATCGGGAACCGCCCTGCCACAGCCGATCAGATGCCGAATCAGATCCCTTCATCCTATCGCGACGGAATCGATGGCAAGACGGCTCCCTTTGTCATGCGAAAGGGCGCTATGGTTTCGCTGGCGGAATTGGGAAATGTTTTTGAACCGGCCCAGATTGATGATCAGGGCACAGCGGTGAACCCGAGCCAGCCAGGCGTGCTCACCTGTAGTGCCGGGGGTCGCACCCTCCGGATCGGCCAACCGGAGTTCCAGTTTACGGGAACCAACAACTGGGATCTCCCCGGGAAGCGGGCCATCGAACTCCTGGATCTCTTCACCGTTGCCGACGAGGGGAGACGTCCCCCGGCCAAGGATACTTCTACGGACACCAACCAACTCGGAACCAATACCGGCATTCCCGGGCGTATCAATGTGAACACCGCCCCTCATGCAGTCCTGACCTCACTCTTCTACGGAATCGGGGTCACCTCGGACCAACGAGCCACAAACTCGCGGATCGATGCCCGTGCTGCGGATGAACTGGCCACTATCGTGGAGACAAATCGCCCTTATCAGAGACTCTCCGACCTCTATCCACTCACGACAAATCTCGTGAATGCCCAGACCTACACCCCCGTTCTTTTCGGGAATGTTCGCGGCAGTTCTCCCCCCGCCGCAGATGCGTTCGACAGGGCAAGAGAGGAAGCCTTTGGCAAAATGATCGGTCACTGCGTTCTGCAAACACGAGTCTTCCACCTCTACGTGATCGGTGAGTCCCTTGATAAGCATGGAAAGACCATGGGGCGCGCATTGATGGAGGGTCTTCTCAGGCTGGAGCCCGATGCCAGAGGGCGTCTGATTCCCTCACTTCACGACATCCAGTGGCGTTGAGCCTGGACTCATCCATTCCAAATCAATGATCGTTCTTGCTTCATTTCTTCTTGTTGCCCAGGCGGCGCTCCTTCCCTTGGCACCCGGCTCTCCCACCGCCTCTGCTACTACTTTCTCGAGGGGTTCATCGGGAGAATCTCACCGGCATCATCACCTCTCGCCCACACCGACTCCCACTCCTGAGGTCAGGGTCACCATCGTGAATGCCACCAGCGTTCCCTCAATCGCACTCGGTATTGGTCTTAGTGCGGTTCCATCTCGTGGTCATGACCTAGGCACTGAAAGCATCCCCAGCGCTCTTAGATCGGCTAGAAACTCCAGAATCACCAATATTCCGATTGCCTATCCTGACTTCCGCCAGGGGGAATGGACTGCCAACCACGCGATCAGCACGCCGGAGGTCCAGTATGCCATTCATGGTACTAATGGCCCACTCGTGGCTCTTCAAACGATCCACTTCAAGCCTCTCTCTAGCCAATACCTCCTCTTAACGGGCGATCTGAGCACTCAGAGCCCAGCGGAAAAACTACCGCAACTCCTCGGAGAAACTGCATCCGCTGGGAGCTACTCACCAAACATTCAGTTCCATGTCATCCCCTACACCCTCGTTACTCCCGATCCATGCCACTACAGAATCGTCAATGCCATGCCGCGGAAAACGCTCCTTCTCCGCAGCCCCGCCTCCGGGAACAGACCATCCCAGCAGCTTGCCTATCTGGCTCCCGGAAATAGCGTCCTGCTAGTGCGTCAGCCTCCCTGTGTGAAGTATGAGGCCGTGATCGACGATCAAACGATCCCACTCGAGATCGAACAGGAGGGAGCTGAGGGGAACTGTCTGATCCCCTTCTTCCTAAGGAATGGAAAACCCGACTTTGTCCGAGTGTTTGAAGATCCCTAGAACACT
>CAIKYN010000361.1 GCA_903831635.1 uncultured Spartobacteria bacterium | reverse complement strand
AGCGTCGCGGCGTTAGGCCGCGAGAGCTAGATCTTCGTAATCTGCGTTTATTTTTTGTGACTCGATTTTTAACGAGGCCAACGAATCATCCTCGGCATGCAGAATGCGTAATGAGCTTCGAGTCGAAACCAGTACGCCCCCTATATAGACTAGCATTTTGGCGCACAAAGGTCTCATTCGCAAGGGAGAATGGTTGGTAATTGGAAATGGGCGATCATTGCAACGCCCATCCTCCAAGATCTTATTCCCTAAATCCGATTTTCCTATTTCAGAAAGCGGATGGTCATTGGGTAACGGTAGGATTCCCCATTACTGGTTCGGACTGCAGCGAGGATCGTGCAAATCAGCCAGATGATCAGAAAGATCGGCAGGATGAGAAATCCGATCAAGATCCAGCAGAGAGCCCCGGCAATCAGGAAGTAGAGACTGAAGGAGATTTGAAAGTTCAGCACCTCCTTGCCGGTGGCATCGATCTCTGGGTTGTCGGCCCGCTTGATCAACCAAATGGCGAGGGGGACAAGGACATGAGCCAAAGCGAATCCTAGCAGAATACCCGAGAGTCCCGAGAGATGAAGGGCGATGCACCAAGATCGGTTGGACTCCTTGGGACTGGGAATCGGAACAAGAGGGGGCGGAATCTCCATTCCGTAAAAAAACTCTCAAATCACCCCTTCCGCAAGTGGCAAATGGGGACGTTTTTCAGCTCCCACCCTTTTTCCATTGTTGCCAAGGGTGTCCCACTTAGGTTGACTTTTCAAACGCCATCCTTTGGCGAATCTTTTTTATGAGCGAACGCAGAGTTGTCATTACTGGTATTGGAGTCATCAGTCCCATCGGAAACGATCTAGAAACCTTCTGGAAGAACCTTACCGAAGGCCGCTCCGGCATCTCCCGATATGACTCTTTCGACCCGGTCGGCTTTGACTGCTTGATCGCCGGTCAGATCAGGGGCTTCGAACCAACGCAATGGTTCAACACTCCCAAGGATGCCCGCCGTGCTGACAGGTTTGCCCAATTTGCCATGGCCGGCGCCAAGCTTGCGCTGAATGACTCGGGGCTCGATCTTGAGAAGACCGATAAGGAACGCTTCGGGGTCATCGTGGGAAGCGGTATTGGGGGATTTCAGAGCCTGGAGAACGAATCGCGCCGACTCATCGAGAAAGGACCAAGCAAGCTCTCTCCCTTCACCATCCCGATGATCATCAGCAATATGGCCAGCGGACTGATCTCCATGGAGTACGGGCTCAGCGGTCCGAACATGGCGATCGTCACAGCATGCGCCACGGCCAATAATTCCGTTGGTGAGGCTTGGCGCATTATCAAGTTTGGTGATGCCGACGCCTTCGTTGCCGGTGGAGCCGAGGCCACCATCACACCGCTCGGTGTGGCTGGATTCTCCTGCATGCGCGCACTCAGCACCCGGAACGACGAGCCAGAGAAGGCCTCCCGTCCCTTCGACAAGGATCGCGATGGGTTCGTCATGGGCGAAGGCGCAGGCATCGTTGTCCTTGAAGAACTCGAACACGCCAAGAAGCGTGGGGCCCGTATTTATTGCGAGCTTGTCGGCTATGGCGCCACCGCCGATGCCTATCACATGACCGCGCCTCGCCCCGAGGGCGAAGGAGCCAGTCGCTGCATGCAGATTGCCATGAAGCATGCCAAGGTTGCCCCTGCCGAAGTCGATTACATCAATGCCCACGGAACCTCGACGCCAATCGGTGATATCTGCGAGACCAAGGCAATCAAGGATGCCTTCGGTGAGGCCGCTTACAAGGTGCCCGTCAGCTCCACCAAGTCCGTGACCGGCCATCTTCTCGGTGCTGCCGGAGGAGTCGAGCTTGCTGCCTGCGCCCTGGCGATGCGCGATGGGATTCTTCCTCCCACGATCAACCTCGATAATCCAGACCCCGAATGCGATCTCGACTACGTCCCGCATAAGGCACGCGAGGCCAAGGTCAAGATAGCTCTCAGCAACTCCTTCGGCTTTGGAGGTCACAACTCCTCCGTCGTTATCCGCGAGTTTGCGGATTGATTGAACGGCACACTTTTTATTCCCCATGAAATTCCACCCCATCAAATCCCTCCTGACCGCTTCCGCTGTCGCCCTCACGCTCACCCTCAACACATCCATCATCATGGCACAAGACGCCTCCTCCAACCTTGCCCAGGGACAAGCCTTCCTTAAGGAAAACGCCACCAAGCCCGGCGTCCATACCACACCGAGCGGCCTACAGTATAAGGTGATT
>CAIKYN010000360.1 GCA_903831635.1 uncultured Spartobacteria bacterium | reverse complement strand
TCGCCCCTCCTTTGCCCAGAAGGGTAATACCTATATCGAGATTCGCGACATTCAAGCCACAGCTGATAACGGCTACGGAACTCAGAACCAGTACCAGTATTTCGGACTTGCTACCCCATTCCAGATTCTTTCTGCAAACGGTAGACTTGAATACCGTCATTTTGAACCCTTTGTCTTATCGGTATCAGGTGAGTGGGACCAAAACTTGGCTTGGAGTGCTTCCAATATCCAGAACGCCGGTCCATCAACAGCTGATAACCCTTATAACATTCATGGCCCTGTCAACAATGTTGGCTCGAGCGGAAATTACCTTGGAGGCAATAATGCATGGATAGGTCAATTTAAGGTGGGTTCAGGTGCACTGCAAAAGCGATGGGACTGGGACTTCGGTCTTAGCTATCGCTATGTCGAATCGGATGCCGTCATCGACGGATTTTGCGACTCTGACTTTGGTGGTGGCGGTACCAACCTCAAGGGGTGGGCTGTCGGTGGAAATCTTGCTCTCTCAAAGAATGTCTTCCTTGGAGCTCGGTGGCTCAATGCAAACCAAATTTGCGGCCCTCAATTTTATTCCAACATTCTCCAGCTTGATCTGAACGCTCGTTTCTAACGTTACCCAACTTCTTCACCATTATGAGAAAAGCCACCTTTCTTTGCATTCTGGCCCTCGTGCCGCTCCTAACAGTATCCCTTTCTGCCGCTGAAAAAGTGGACCCAGCAGTACAGAAAATGCGTGAAACGATCCGCAACAGCATGATCCAGCTTCGCGACGCAAATACCAAACTCGCTACCGCACAGGCTGCCGTGGCTGATGACGAGGATAAGATCAAGGGACTCCAGGTAGACCTCGATGCCCTCAAAAAGAAATCAACGGCAGACAAGAAAACTGCTGATGACACCATTGATGATCTGAAGACGAAGCTCGCCACCGACGATCTCCAGATTAATCACCTCACCGAGTCCCTCGGCAAGTGGAAGCTCGGCTATGCAAAGCTAGCCGATTACGCCAAGGCAACTGAGGTAAAGCGTGCCGAACTCGCCTCAAAGATCATTCTACTCGATCGCAGGATTGCCGAACAGCAGGTCAAGAATGCCGAAATGTATCGCCTAGGTAACGAGGTTCTTGACCGCTATGCCCAGTTCGGCCTTGGAACTGCTATCTCGGCCCGGGAGCCCTTTGTTGGCATTACAAAAGTGAAATTTCAAACCCTCCTTCAGGACTATCAGAACAAACTGACGGATCAGACCGTCAAGACCGATAACTCCGTCCCAGCCAAGGGAGGCGATTCTGCTAGCTCCACTAAGAAGCAAGACTAAATATTTTTGAACGTTAACCACGATTTCGTACTCCAATAACAGACACTCACAACATTATGGATCCTCTTAAAATCATCCCCCTCCTCGCATTTACCCTCCTCGGTTTCAGCACCCCAACAAAAGCCGACAACACGGTCATTGCTAAGGTAGGCGATAGCGAGGTCAAGGCTGACGACATCAAGCCTCTTATCGAGAAGTTGCCACTTCGCGATCAACTTCTCCTTTCAAAGGATCCCTCTGCACTCAATAACCTCGTTCGAGAACTGATCGTTCAGCAGCTTGTCTTCAAGGAGGCCCTTTCCAAGAAGTGGGACCAGCAACCCCAAGTTGCGACCCAGCTTGAGCGTATTCGACAGCAGAGCATCACCCAATCGTATCTTCAGTCCCTGGCAATTCCTCCGGCAGATTTCCCTTCTCAGTCCGACATGGAAGCTGCCTACAACGCCCTCAAGAAAAACAATGCTTTACAGGTACCCAAGCAGTACCATCTATCTCAGATCTACATTGCATGCCCCAAGGGAGCTGATAAGGCTTCTGAAGAGAAAGCTCAGTCCAAGCTTGATTCTGTGCAGAAGGCTCTCAAGAACGGAGATTTCAACTCTGTGGCGAAGTCACAGAGCGAAGACACTGCCAGTGCCCAGCTTGGTGGTGATCTTGGAACAATTGGAGAAACGCAGATCCAGCCAGAAATTCGCAATGCAGTCATATCACTCTCCAAAAATGGAACCAGTGATCCGATCCGCATGAATGATGGTTGGCATATCATTCGTGTTCTTGAAGTCAAGGAGCCCTACACTGCGACTCTGGATGAGGTTAAGATCCCCTTGACCAACGAACTCCGCAAAGAAAAAGCCCAGATCATTGCCAAGGCTTATCTTGCTAAATTGCTTCAACAGAATCCCGTGACATTGAACGAGATCGAGATCTCGAAGTTGATTGATACCAAGGGGAAATAAAGCCTTTTGGAACCAAACCTCTATTCATTTCAAGTTGCATTTCTCATAATCAAATCCTAGCTTCTAATTCCAATGAAACTATCCTCCATCACCATTCTCGCAGCCGCCTCACTTGTTTTGGCTGGTTGCAACGAAAAAAGCACCACTGCCGTCGAGCCGCCCACCTTCCAGTGCATCTCGGCCAAGATCACCATCGCTGACAAGCAGGTTGATTCCGTGGTCCAGTGGAACACCAAGACCGGCGAGGCTCGTCTCTTGAATGCTGCTTCTTTCGCCGATAAGTCAACCGGGCAGAATGGCAATCTCATCGGTTGGGTTCCTCTCGTCGATCTCCAGCAGGCTGTTCAGAATCTTGCCCAGCAGATTCAGGCCCAGCAGGCAGCACGTGGAACAAATGCAGCTCCTGCATCGACTCCGATCAAGCCCAAGAACTAAGCCTTACAAGGATCCATTTAAGAAACGGCCGGATTCATCCGGCCGTTTTTTTATGCCCAGAGATCTTGTTTTCAGACCATTCTTTTGAAACGAGGCAAACGAGGATTGACCCGGTCGCTGCTTCCCCTCAGATTTTTGCCTTCGGGCACCCGTAGCTCAATTGGATAGAGCGCTTCCCTCCGAAGGCGTCCAAGGCATTTTGATCTCTTGCGATCTTTTGCGAACCGTCACCTCCCAACATGGATGAAATGGGCTTCTAAGTGTTTAAAGATAGTAACACGTAGTGATCTTTTGCGATCCAACTAGAACCCAGTTAACCACCCTGTGGTCAATCGGGGTGGTTAACTGAAAGCCAGCGATCCCAATAGTGCCGGCGCCTGATACTCCGCTTCGCTCGCCCTGTGGGCTCGCTTGCGGTTTGCGGTGCTCCTCTTCAGGCCTTCGGCTAGAAAGAGCCTCGCCTGCGCCCTCCTAGCTCGTTCTAGGGGGTTTCATGTGGCTGTCTCGGGTCTTGTTCACGCCTGCCTTGCTCGCTGGGGCTCGCAAGCAAGACGCTCACAACAGCCCCTCCACGTTTCCTTGCGGCATAGCCACATCTTTTCCTATGGGGTGAGAAGCGATGGATGTCGGCTTGCGCAGGGATTTTGCCAGCATAGCTGTCACACTCCCTGCTCTCGGTAGCGATCAGATAACAAGGGTGCGACGGCAGTCCGTTCGCTCGCAGGCTTGCTCCTTGGGCTTCCTGCACCCTGCGTTATCAGATGCTACCTGTGCTTCGCCTCCCAAAGTCCTCATCCTGATTTCACCTTTTCAAATCTGGGAAAAGCGCTGAATGATGAACTTCAAGAATCTTGCCGAGTTTCAAAATCTCGATGTCGGTGACGCTTCGGAGTTTTGACTCGATCTTGGCTAAAGACTCACGACTTATGTCCCACCCCATCAACTGGCACTGGGTAGCCATCTGTGGCTGGCTCCATCCCCTTTGATTGCGAAACCTGCGGACTAACGGCCCTACCACATTCATGTCGCGCCGTTCCTTCATGGGAACGAGACACTAGTTCATTCTTGTTTTACACCCGTTCTTCTAGGAGAACGATTTTGGGATCCGCAAACTAACCCATGAATAATACATCCATATTGCTACGAATCACCTTCCCTGTAGTGCTTCTTGCACTTTCAATACTAGGGCAGGGCTGTTCAAAAGCACCCCAGGAATCAAAGCCAAAGACAGTTTCGATCTTTCCAACTGGGCCTCTTGTAAAACCTCAATGGACCTGCACGGTGAATGACCGCCCAATTAGTGGACGGGTGTACGCTACAGACGACAAAGGGAATGCTGCTATTTATCTCTACAATACCAATAACGACACGGCTTCGATTGCTTGGATTTCTTCTGAAGGAAAACTACTGGCAACAGTCTATGCAAATTTTGACTCCGTCCTAACTGTCACAGGTACGAATCTTTATGCTTCAATTCGCCCTCTTCATGAAGGGAATCAGCCGATTGTGACAAAATATACACTCTCTGGCACCAATGTATCACAAGAGTTTTTACCCTCTGGAGATTTGATGTATGCCGAAGATGACCTTTCGGACACAAACCAATCTGGAGGTCACCGATGCGGCTACATAATGATTACTGGGACAAACTCTCTTGGGTACGAGTTGTCATATTTCCCAATGCTCCAATGAAACTCTCGCCCATAGCTCTCCGAATCATCCTCTTCCTCGTTGCTGGTGCCTGTGCATTGGCGGCTACTAGGATGCCCTACGCCTACTACAAGCTGATCCGTTTTGTGGTAGTAATTGCGTCCATTGGAGTAATCCCGTTGATATGGGACAGGGTGAAGAATGAATCACTCAAGACGATTGCCTGTGCCTCTCTAATTATTCTAGCGATTGTCTTCAACCCCTTAATCCCCTTCCGACTGCATCGTGATAGCTGGGCCATGGGGGACGCAGGAGCCGCATTGCTTTTCGCCTGTGTTGCCGTCTTATTACCCCCCAAGAAAGATATAAATCTATGACTCCCAAGCAGATTGCCAGAGAATGGCTTTATTTATTGGGTGGGCTGTTTTTTTCTCAGATTTTTGTGCTGACTTTATCATTATTAACTTCAGATAATGGATTTATCGGTGATTTCTATTCTGCACTTTTTTTACCGACTAAAAGCTATCATAGTCCTATCGAAAAGATTGTAGCTTGGGTTGTAACACTAGCGCCGTATATTATATTCCAGTTTGTTCGCTCTATTGTTTGGGCAGTGAAAACTATCCGTCAGAAATAGTCTATGGGACAAAGACTACCCTTTTACAGATCCGAGAGAGTTCACCATTACCCTAGGTGATAACTAGTAATTTTTATCTGTCTTTATTCTGTCATTTTCCATTGGGAAAAAATGCCCCAAAAGGAAGAATCTAACTCTTTTGAATTGGAGTAAGTTGTTCAATAAATATAGATAGGTAATAAGAGGACGGTTTTTATTCGGTAAAGCTACTAGGGTCAGCCCATCCTTTTAGGTTCTTTTGCTTGATGTAACCATCTTGAGCATCTATCGGCCAATCAGCAAATTTCCCATTGTAATCTTCAACTGGGGCATGTTCAATGAATGCAAAGTTATCCTTTAACCAAGCAAGTGCAGGTTCCTCCTCTTCCACTGGAATGCTGTGGATATGTTTTTTGGGAGCAGGATTTTTAGTAGTCTTTACTCCTTCGTCAGTCCATCGCTCGGACAAAAGCCAATTTGAGGGAGAGCAAATATATTTTGACTCCTTTCCATTGACCTCTTTCCTGTAAAAACTAACAGCTTTTAACACTTCAGCAAGGGGTGGGCGTTTGCCTTCAGAATTAACCCATGCTTCAAGAGCTTTCAATCGGTCAACTTTCTTTGGGTATGAATCCCAAAATTGAGCAAAATCCTCCTCATTATCTCTATCCTCAGAGGTAACACTCTTTATGATCTGATCTGTCTTGTCTGTTCTTTCTTTATCTAGTTCTTTCTCTCTTTCTGTGTAACGAATCGTTTCTGTGTCGTTACAAGGTTGGGAATTACGTACCTTTTCACGATGTCGGGCAACTCTCTCGGCAGATGAGTCGGGTCCCTGTTCCTCGCAAAAATACGGGAGCGAGTAACTTGTGCCACTTATGACAATCAACCCAAGAGAAGCGAGTTCATTCAATTGTTCGACAATCTCTGCTTCGCTTTTATGGAGACGATAGGCAATTACTCGTACAGATGGAAGCACTCCAGAGGAATGATCATGCCCCAGCAGCAGCTTTAATTCGATTAACCGACGCCAGAGAGTGTCTGAAAGCAACGCAATGTCCACATCAACAAGAATAGATTCGTGGAGCTTGATCCAAAATCCCCGAAGCGGTCCAGTGATGCTCATTTTTTTGAAAATGGATTCTTTTTGGGGAAGCCTTGGGGATCTGATGCCGACCAATGGGCGGGGTGAATGGGGGGTGAGGCCACCCGTTCGGGATTTCTAGGATTTCCAGAATGCTTTTTCATTCGGATTAAGCAGAGGCAAAGCGCTCGATCTCCGACTTAGACAGCATTAGATGCCTAGTCCTTCGATGCGCCCTGATAGCGCCTGATTTGATCAGCCTTCTAAGACTCACGACCGAAAGGCTAAGCATTTTGGATGCTTCTGTGAGTTTGTATAGATGCCTATCCGAGAAGGTAGGCGTGTTGTTTTGTTGGGTGTAGTTGGTCATACGCTGACCAAAATACGCCCTTGCTATCTGCGCGTCATTAAAGGCGCCCCAACATAAAACGAACTCACTTTATGGCATTCCCAACGAGCTTCTTAAAAGCCTGCTTTAGTTGCCCTTTGATCTTTCTTCTGATGATGCCGTCTGTGTTTGCTTTCTCGTTTCGCTTGGGGTCTTTAGCCCGTCTTTCGGCAACACTTGATGCAGCATTGAAAACATGGTTTCGAAGATATGAGTGCTGCTCAGGCTCGTTGCCTGCAGCAAAACAATGATATTTCCACCCAATCTCAAACCATTTTTCCCATGTCTCTTTATTGAGGTTGGGGAGTTGAAGTACCTCGTGATTTTGCTGGAGCCAACCCACCATGAAAAAAGCCTGCATGCTCATCGGCGAATCTCGATCAATGCCGGTCAAATCAATCTGCAGCTTTTCACCCAATTTTAACTGCTCAATCAACTTCAAGCGCTCCCTTTCGTTAAATCTTTTGCTTCTTCCCGTGATGGCCGGCCAGTCGTAACAACGCATGCTGATTGGATGAAGAACCTCGGGCTTGTCTATGGCTAATTTTCGCAGGTAATCCACGGATTGACATGCTGACATAAAAAGAAATTCAGCAGCACGGGTATCACCCCCTAATGCATATTCATAAAGCGATCTGTGAATGATTGAAGTGTCACGGTCTTTCAAATCATTTTCACTCATCCTTGCGTCACATTTCTGTAGATTGGATGTCTGCCTTTCATGAAGCAGGGTGTAGGGGGTTAAATGCATGGGAGTCAGGCAGCGGCAACTCCTATCGGAATAACTTTTTCTGAGGCATTGGGAGCCACCATCAGCGATGCCATTCTGCGAGTATGAGAATCAGTCACTCGGGCATAAACCTTGAGGATCAATTGCCCACCGTCTCGGTGTCCTTGCCATGAAGCAATTGTCTGGGCATCGATTCCCAACTCCAGGCATCGGGTGATGAACATTCTGCGGAAAGCCCTCGCTGAATACTTCGGCAGATTGAGTCGCTTGCAGGCTGAGTCTAGGCCTTTCTTGGGATCTTTGACCTTGAAGACAGGATCCGTGGGGGAGGGGTTTTCACGCTCTGCGTTCATGCGCTCTAGCAAAGGACGAACGGTGTCAAAGATTGGAACGGAAAACTCATGCCCAGTCTTTTGACGAACAATCACGATCTTGCTGGTTTCAAAATTGATGTCCTGCCAACGAAGGCCGGCGCACTCGCCTTGTCCTAGTCCTGCCTTTCCCATGAACTCAATCAGGTCGGCTGATTGCTTGCTGGTATCAGAAAACACCACAGTGCGGACGCTTTGCACGATTGCCTCAAACTCTGCCCATGAGGGAATGAGCCGTTTGACGGTTGTCTTTGATCGCTTGTACTTGATGCCCTCAATGGGAGAAACGGCTATCACTCTATCAGAAATCGCATAGCGGAAAAGATCACGGCATACGGTGATGACGTGGTTTTTGGTGGCTGCTGCTTTGCCCTCATACTTGGAAAGAAATTTGAGCATCTGACTGGTCTTGATGTCAGCGACCTTGGTGCCGGCGGGGAACTCTTTGCCAAGTTGATCAAGATAGAGGGTCTTGTATTCCTTGGTGGATTCGCTGAATGGCATCACGGCCTTGTACTCGGCAATGATGGCCTTGAGGGTCTTCTTGGAGGCGACAACATCTGTACGCTCCAAATCGCTCTGGAGATCACGCAGCAGGCGTTTTGCGTCTGGGAGAGTAGTACAGGGATACTTGTCAGTTCCGAGGGCCTGCATTACCCGCTTTCCTTTGAACATGAATCGGGCATAGTACCGGCCTGATGCGTTGTGTCTTTTCAGTCCAGCCCCAGCCCGTGAAAACTTGCCTTTCGATTCCGTCGTATCAGGTGAGTTTCTTTGAGTCTTCATCTGCTCAAACCATAGGGGTGGTTAACTGGGATGGTCAACTGGGTTTATTCGACGCCTCAAAAACTGCACTTTTACTCTGTTAGCACCCGTAGCTCAATTGGATAGAGCGCTTCCCTCCGAAGGAAGAGGTTGTGAGTTCGACCCTCGCCGGGTGCACCAGTTTTAAGCGATTAACTTGTCCATGAGCGTGAAGAACCGCTCTTTGGCGGATTCGAAGAGGGATAAGTCGCTTAGGATTTCCTCCGGCGTCTGAACACAAGGTGACTTGAGAGGTGTGACACCTGGTTCTGCCAGGGCCTCACGTGCCATCTGCTCGGTCCATTCCAGATGAAACTGGAGCCCTAGGACTTGATTCCCTGCCGGGCCCTTGAGAAGGAAAGCCTGCTGCTCGGCGGCATTATTCCGAGCCAGTTGAACAGCCCCC
>CAIKYN010000359.1 GCA_903831635.1 uncultured Spartobacteria bacterium | reverse complement strand
GGAGTTGCCCAGCAACGAAACAGAACCCGCTCCCGTGTAGAGAAGATTGTTCACTCCACTCACCAGCGACGAAGCAAGGCTGAAGCCTACAGAACTGCGGATCACACTTCCCGAGCCAGTATCGGTGATCTTGTCCGTAGCAGAGGAAACGATGTACGTGTTAGCTCCGCCTCCACCGTAGAGGCTTGCGCTTCCATTACTAATCAGCGTGTCGTTGAGCGAACTGCCGATCATCGTGTCGGCTCCGGCTCCACCGTTAAGCGTAACCCCGCCCGTGGCCGTGGAAGCACTGATAGAATTGGCGTTGGCGTTACCCAGAAGGGAGACCGAACCCGATCCCGCGTAGATCAGATTGTTTACCCCGCTGACACTCGTGGAGGATAGATCAAAGCCAACGGAACTATTGATCACGCTCCCTGCACCTGCGTCTGTTATCATGTCCGTCGTGCTATTGACGTAATAGACGTTAGTCCCTGCACCCCCCACAATCGTATCACTTCCACCACTGACCACCGTGTCGTAGAAGGTGTCGTTACCCGAGCCACCGACCAAGGAGCCCGTAGGTCCCCCGTAAAAAAGATCGGCTCCGCCACCGCCAACTAAGCTCACCCCAGAGTACCCAGCCGCATTGAGCGTATCCGCCAATGATGAACCTGAGAGAAGTGTATTGTTATTAGTCGCGGTAGTGCGTGGAAGAGGCATCGGGAGGAAATTAAGTCAAGTTACTGAAAATGACTCTCGTTGATCCTAAATAGCAGTCAACCGGCTTTTTATGACAGATCAGTTTCCGGAGCCGAGGGCTAATTCCCTTAGTAAAGTAGGCCCCTGATAAATGAAGGAAGTATAGACCTGCAGGAGATCGGCTCCGGCATCCAGACGCTCTTTGGCCGACCCAGCATCGCTGATTCCACCGCAGGCGATCACGGGCCGCTTGGTGTGCTGACGGATGGTTTTTAAGGCGGCAAGGGAGCGGGAACGAACGGGGAAGCCGCTGAGGCCACCGGTCTGATCCCCTCCAACGGGAATCGCCGAGTGGTCGAGGGTGGTATTCGTGGCGATGAGACCAGCGAGTTGCTCTGCCTCGGCAAGCTGAACGATTGCGACAAGATCCTCTTCGGCGAGATCAGGGGCAACCTTCACGAAGAGAGGTCTCCGACAGGCACCCTCCCAGTCTCGCAGGGTGCGGATGATCCTCCCCAAAGCTTCCGATGATTGGAGGTCGCGGAGCCCCGGAGTATTGGGCGAGCTGACATTGATCACAAAATAATCACCCAAACCATGGAGTCGCTTGAAGGATGCCAAGTAATCCTCGTGGGCCTTCTCAGCTGGTGTGACCTTCGATTTGCCGATGTTCAAACCTACGGGGATGCGAGGCCAGCGACCCTCCGCGTGAAGCCCCTCTAGGCGCGTCGCCACGGATTCGACCCCCTCGTTATTGAACCCAAGTCGGTTGATCAGCGCTTGCTGCTCGGGATAGCGGAAGAGGCGGGGCTTCGGGTTGCCCGGCTGGGGAAGTGCCGTAATCGTGCCGATCTCCGCAAATCCAAAGCCGAGCGCTTCCCATGCAGGGAGAGCGATTCCGTTCTTATCCATGCCAGCGGCAAGGCCGACAGGATTCGGAAACTCAATTCCCGCCACTGATCGGACGCTTTTTGGAATGGAGCTGCCAGCAGTACACCGAACGAGCCTTGGATACTGCGATCCAACAGCCAGAAGGCTGATCACGGCGTCATGCGCTTCTTCGGCATCAAGAGCAAAGAAGATCGGGCGAATGAGTTGGCGATAGAGATCCATTTAATGATGATCTTATCACTATTTCAAAAATCAGGAATGCAGGAAATCAGGCTTTCCAGTTCATCCTTCATAATTCCTAATTCATTTTCTTCTCATGGCATCACCTATCACCCATCTCTGGTCACGTCTCTCGTCCGTCAAATGGGAGGACACCTGGGTTGAGCGACTACGATTTGCCGGAGAGCAAAACCTGGTCATTAAAAAATTCCCTGCCTCGCGTTCGATCAAACTCGATCTCTATACAGACGCCTCCACGGCTAAAAAGCTGCAGAGGGCTTTTGGTGGAAGCGCACGTCCCTTCGATGCTGCAGGGTGGCAGCCTCCAGCCCCGAAAATCGCCGATCCACTCCGAATCAGCGGTGTCCTGCGAGTCTATCGGGACAAGATGCTCTATGCTAAGGAACGAAGCGTGGGCAGAGGCCTTCCCCTGCTTATTCCCAGCGGCATGGCCTTCGGCACAGGAGACCATGCCACCACGGCGAGATGCCTCCAACTTCTCGTCGAGGCTGCCGCTCCCCTTTGTGCACCCGGTAAGCCTTGGTCGGTTCTCGATTTGGGCTGCGGTTCAGGAATTCTGGCGCTTGCAGCTGAAACACTCGGCTCGAAGAAAGTCCTTGGCTGTGACTTCGATGCTGCCTGCGTCCGCATCTCCAGGGAGAATGCCCAACTCAACAAGCTGCCACTCTCTCGCTTTCTCAAGGCCGACGTGCTTCACTGGAGGGCTCCCGGAAGCTATGATATTGTGGCAGCAAACCTCTACTCAACCATCCTCACGGCGGCTTCCACGATGATCGTCCACGCCATCAAACCCAGCGGCGTCCTGATCCTCTCTGGTATCCTCGCCGTCGAGGAAAAGGCTATCCTCAAGACCTTCTCTTCACTCCGACATCTCAAAACACTCAAACGCGGCAAATGGGCGGCCGTGATGTTGAAAAAGACTAAAATTGTTTAGACTGAAGTTTGTTAGGGCAGAATTCTGAAAGCCCAAGTCTCGTTTTCATTTGAGGACTTCCAGGGCGTGGAAGTTTAGATGCAGCGATAGGCTGCAAACGCCTTGCCCTATTCCTCGCCGAAGCGGGTACGAATCAGTGATTCCAACTCCGTCATCACGGTCGCGGCATCATCGCCCTCAGCGGTGACCCTGAGAACGGATCCCTTGCCGGCGGCAAGCATCATGAGTCCCATAATGCTCTTTCCATTGACACGCTCTCCATCCTTCTCGACCCAGACTTCGGAACGAAAGCGGCTGGAAGTCTTCACAAAGAGGGCTGCCGGACGGGCATGGAGGCCATTACGGTTTTCAATCGTGAGATCCTTGGTGGTTTTGGATCCTTCTGGGTTCGTGCTCATGGATGAAAAATCTTTCTATCGGTCGCGTATGGGCTTCATTGCCCGCAGAAGGCGTTCGTTGAATTCCCGGGCCGTGTCATGGCCCATGGCCTTAAGCTTTTGATTGAGAGCCGCGACTTCGACAAGTCGGGCAAGATCACGGCCTGTTTTGACTGGAATAGTGACATGCGGAATAGGTATGCCGAGAATCTCATAGGTCTCACGGTCTAATCCCAACCTATCAATCTCCTCGACGTCGTGCCAGTCCTTTAGCGTCACGACTAGGTCGAGCTGTTTCTCGGGCCGGACGGATCCGGCCCCAAAGATGGCGGCGACATTGATGATGCCGATGCCCCGTACTTCCATGTGAAAGCGGGTGAGTTCCTTGCTGTTGCCGATAAGCTCACGGCCCTCAAGGTTCCGGAAACGGGTGATGTCATCGCTGACCAGACTGTAGCCTCGCTCAATGAGACCTAGAACGCATTCACTCTTGCCGATCCCACTGGAGCCTCGGATCAGAACGCCCATTCCCATGATGTCGACCATACTGCCATGCTCGGAGGCCACGGGCGCAAACTCATCTTCCAGGGCGATGGTGGCTGAATTGATGAACTTCATTGTCACCAGGGGCGTGCGAAAAACGGGTGTTTCGGATTTGGCGGCAAACTCGAGAAGGCCCGTCGGCAGGGGAAGCCCTCTGGCGATCACCAGGCAGGGAATCCTCTGCTCGAAAAGGGCCTCGATCCTCGTGGCACGTTCCTCAGCGGGTAGGCTACGGAGATAGCTTAGCTCGGCGTGACCCGCGACCTGGACTCGCTTGGAGGCGAAGTAGCGGAAGAATCCCGCAAGTGCGAGACCTGGACGATTGATGGTAGGCTCGGCGATGGGTCTCTCCATGCCGGAGGAGTCACCCATGAGTTCCAGCTCAAGAGTCGGTCCATGATCGGCGAAGAACTTGCCAACCGTGAGGGACTTCAGCAATGGATCCTTGATCCGAGGCATGGCTACATCGCGAAAGATTCGCCAAGGTACAGCTTGCGGCTGATGGGATCGTGCAGGAGGAAGTCTTTATCTCCCTGACTCTCAACGCGCCCCTCATAAATGAGATAAGCGCGGTCCGTGATTGCGAGCGTCTCACGCACATTATGATCGGTAATGAGGATAGCCAACCCCATGTCACGAAGGTCGGAGATGATCTGCTGAACATCATAGACAGCAATCGGATCCACTCCGCTGAAGGGCTCGTCGAGCATCAGGAGCTTAGGATTAGTGACCAGAGAGCGTGCAATCGTCAGACGGCGCTTCTCTCCACCAGAGAGGGTTAGCGCCTCATTCTTGGCAATATGGGCGATCCCAAACCGCTCTAGCAACTCGTCACAGCGTTCATTCCTCTCCTTCTTAGAAAGGGAAGTGGTCTCAAGGATCGCCATGATATTCTGGCGTACGGTGAGCTTGCGAAAAATCGATTCTTCCTGCGGCAGATAGCCCATGCCCAGCCGGGCGCGCTTGTACATCGGCTGATGCGTCACATCTCTCCCATGGAAATAGGCGCGCCCACCGTCGGGTCGAACCAGGCCGACGATCATGTAAAAAGTCGTTGTCTTTCCAGCGCCATTGGGCCCGAGCAGGCCGACGATCTCCCCCTTGCGCACATGAATATCGACTCCGTTCACGACAGAGCGGCCGCCATAGATCTTCACCAGTCCATCGGTACGCAGAATCGGCTCATCAGCCAGATTGGCTACACTGGCTACGTCTTGGGTGGTATCGGTTTCTTGGCTCATGCGAATTTTTTGGAAATCAGGGTGTGACAGGTTTATCACCCTGACCCTGATCGACGATCATGGTGCGACTGGACCCCACCGTGCGCGAGCGCCCCTTGGCATTGAGGATCATCACCGTAGTACTCTGGGTGGCGACCTGATTGTTGATGCCCTGCTGAATCTGCGGCCACTCCTCCAGTGTCACATCGCCCGTGGCGGGGTCGTAAGTTGCCTTGCCGCACTTGCCGACTGATTTGACGAGATCACCACGTTCGTTTTTTTTCTGCTGGGTAACAATTACGCTACCTGTGGCAATAACCTGCTGCAGCCCCTTGCGGTCGGGCCTGAGAACCACATGCAGTCTGTCGCAGGTGAGGTCGAATTGAGGATCGCGCACCACCACATGTCCGATGAATTCTGCGGAATTGCTGGCATTCTCGAAATTGGCCCCACCATCACTGTCAATGATCGTGCGGGCATTTTTGGGACGTTCCTCATTCCCGGCTATTCCCAAGGGGCCCGTTCCTCCCATGGGCCCAGCGACAGGGCCGACGGGTGGCGCAAATGGTCCGCCACCGATTGGTCCCGCTTCCTGCCCCTGCACCAAAGCCAACGGGCAAGAAACCATCATCCCTGTCATCAGGGTGATAAGGAATGAACGAGCGTGAAGGTTCATTTGGAAGTTCATGGTAGATCGGCCGTTTCCCCATTTCGGAAGGAGGCGTGGACACGCCCCTTGAAAGTGCCAGATCGCGCGACGGTGTCAAACTCAGCGCTTTGTCCAATGATCTCGAAGTCATCCCTGTGGATAAGCGTCTCTGTATCGGCAACAAGCTTTTTGGACTCCATATCAAGGATGCTGTGAGGGATCTCCACACTGATGGTCTTCTCTTCCTTGTCGTTGAACTCAATCTTCAGTTTCCCAAACTCGACCTGCTTCTCATCCAGCTTTCGAGCCGTATCGGCAATCAAGTTCATGGTCAGCTTTCCGTTCTCGTCATACTGGGGGATCTTAATCCCCTTGACCGGTTCACCCACAGGAATGGGAAGGTCAATTTTCTGACTCTGCGATTGGTTTTGAGCTTGGGTCGCTGCAACTGCATGACCCTTGGAAGTACCGGGTGCAGGTGCAGGAGTGGTTTTGCCACCTTGGATTGCAGAATCCGGTGCAGCGCCCACAATGCCAACCGCACCCAGGAATAGGATGGACTGCATGCAGCGTAAAAATCCGTGATCAATCAAGCGCATGGCGGATCGCGAGAAGGGATTTGAGCAGTGCAGGGAGATGCTTGTGGGGAATCTGATTTGGGCCGTCCGAGGGAGCCTTGGCAGGATTCTCATGCGTCTCGAGAAAGATGCCGTCAACACCCGCAGCCATGGCAGCACGAGCCAAAACAGGGGCAAGATGTCCGTCACCCGTGGTATGGCCACCGCCACCACCAGGTCGCTGGACGGAGTGTGTGGCATCAAAAATCACCGGAAACCCCTGCTCGCGGATCCAGTAAAGAGAACGCATGTCGGCGACAAGGTTGTTATAGCCGAACGTGGTTCCACGCTCGGTGAAGCAAAAGCGCGTGCATCCTGCCGCCTTAAGCTTCCCGGCAATCGGAGCCAAATCCCAGGGGGCAAGGAATTGTCCTTTCTTAACATTAACAGCCCGTCCCGCAGAGACCGCGGCCCTCGCAGCAGCCTCGATCAAGTCGGTCTGACGACAGAGAAACGCAGGAATCTGAAGCAGGTCGATGAAGTCAGCGGCAATCTCAGCTTCCTCCGGCGTGTGAATATCGGTGGTCACCGGAACTCCGATGGAATCACCAGCCTCTGCAAGCATCCGGCAGCCATCGAGAACTCCGACACCTCGGTAGGAGGATCCGGAGGTGCGATTAGCCTTATCATAGGAGGCCTTGAAGATGAACTGCACACCGAGATCATCGCAGATCGCCTTGATGGTCCGTGCAGCACGTAGAAGTGGCTTCTCCCCCTCGATGACACAGGGCCCGAGAATAAAGAGGGGTTCCTTACCGCCAAGGGTCACGGACCCGATGGAGATCTCTTTTCCGGTCAAGGTTGCGGGGTTTTTTTTCCGAGTTGGCATGAATCTTAGACTTTATGCCCTGCAAGGCAGGCTGGTCACGAGGAATGTGAGGGAGCGTAACCCAGTCCCTCGGAGTGCTCAGCGGTTTTGCGCCCACTGCATCATGCGTTCAGCATCATCGAAGATGTACTTCGCATGGCTTCCCAACTGAACAAGAATGAAGTCGCGTCCACCCTTGCTGTAGCTGGTGATCAGGCACTTGCCCGCCGATTCTGTAAATCCAGTCTTCATCCCATTGCAGTATGGATCACGCAGGAGCAACTTGTTGGTCGGCTCAAGATTGCAAAGCCGCCCGTTGGCATAACGGAAGCAGTAGGATTTGGTCGCCATGGCATCGCGGAGGTCAGGATTCCGGTAGGCCCGGAAGGCAATTCGGGCCATGTCACGCGCCGTCGAGTGCTGGGAGGCCGGCAGTCCGTGTGGATTCACGAAATGGGAGCAGGTAGCCCCGCAGCGCGCCGCGAGACTGTTCATCTCCCCAGCAAAGGACCCAAGACTTCCATCATGAGAGCGGGCGAGTGCGGCAGCGCAATCGTTCGCGCTATGGACCAACATTGCGCGGAGGAGCTGGCGGCGGGGATAGCTCTCCCCGGCACGGATGCCCACCTTCGTTGGCTCAACAACCGTATCTTCGCGGGCCACGCGGACTGGTGAGTCGAGCGGATCCTGTTCGGCCACAATCAGGGCGGTCACGATTTTCTGTGTGCTGGCGACCTGACGCTGTTCGTCGGCATTCTTCTGGTAGAGCGTCCGGCCGGTGCGGGCATCGATAAGGATCGCCGAGACGGCATGGATTGTAGGGGCATCAGTAGGCCAGAGGGACCGTGCTGCATCTGGCGCAACCACTACGGGCAGGCTCGAAGGGGGCACGTGCTCCGGTTGAGGCTGTGGGTTCTCCTCTAAGGCGCATCCGAAAAGGAGCGCAAACAAAAGGATCAGCGGCAACAGATAGAAGAAACGTCGGTATGGCACCCTTCTTCCGTAACTGCAAAACCGGCATGGGCAAGTCAAACTATCCCAAACATCCAAATCCTTCGCTTCCGTACTTGACCGGAAGACCCCTAAAGACCGAACTGCTCCTCTGCCTACTTTTCTTAACCATGACTTTTTTCACCTCGAAAAGCACCCTGCTAAAGGTCGTTTTCTTCATGCTGTTCGCGACAGCGGCGATTGCCGGGTCTTTCCTGCTCGACGATCCTGTTACTCAATGGGTTCGTACGGCCAATCATGGGCACTGGAGTCACAAATCTGTTGTGGAGATACTGAGTCACTACGGGGACTGGCCCGAGCTGATGCTACTCGGCGGCATTGGCTTCTTGACTGCCTGGCTTCTGAGAAATGTCCGGTGGCAGCGTCTGATTCTCGCGGCAATGATCGCCTCCACGCTGGCCGGCATGACAGTGAATCTCTCTCGCCTCACCACCGGAAGGACCCGCCCCAGAGCTCTTGCGGAACAGGGATGGTATGGTCTTAAACATGGAGAAAAGTGGCTCATTGGAGAAGCCGACTTCAACAGCTTTCCCTCCGGTCACACAGCGACTGCGTTCGGCTTTGCGGGGGTGTTCCTCTTCGCTGCTCCGGAGTGGGGCTTGCTGGCAATCGCTTTGGCTTCGGCTGTTGCGATCTCCCGCATCCTACTTGGCGCCCACCATCCCTCGGACGTCATCACTGCTGCGACCGTAGCCCTTGGGATCGCCTGGTTGGCCTGGGAATTCCTTGGTCGGCGTGGTCGCGTGGATGCAGCGATCCGTCACCCATACGACTCCGGAACCACTGGTTAAATCAGGCCGGAAATTTCATCAGGGAGCCAACCTCTACTGGCTCAAGGAGGGCTCGACCACCAAGCCCCTCAAGCTCCATGACAAAGAGTACTTTCTTCACACGGGCACCGAGCTTTTCCACAAGTTGAATCGCTGCACGGGCAGTGCCGCCTGTCGCGAGGAGATCATCGACAATGATCACGGATTCTTCGGGCGCGAGGCTATCCTCGTGAATCTGGAACTCAGCCGCTCCATACTCTAGCTCATAGGATTGGGAGAGTGTTCGGAAAGGAAGCTTCCCTTTTTTACGAATCGGTACAAAACCGATCCCCAGTTTGTAGGCCAAGGCACCGCCAAAAATGAATCCCCTGGCATCCAGTCCGATGATTTTAGAAGGACTATATCCGTTACACTCGCCCGCCAGCAGATCGATCGTGTACTGAAAGAGTTCATCGCTCTCCAAGAGCGGTGAGATATCGCGGAAGAGAATGCCTGGTTTGGGAAAGTCGGGGATCGAACGAATCGCGCCGCTGAGATCGCTTACGTGCATCTCGGTAAGTCTAATTAGCCTAGTCCCCGAAACTGATTCCCACGGCACGAGCTGTCGCAACGAACTGACAATCCGGTGAAACCTTTTTTAACCGATGCACGGCATCAGCGATCGGCACGTCGAGCACCTCGTAGTTCTGATAGCTCACCATCGTTCCGAAGCGTCCCTCTAGGGCGAGTTGCACAGCCTTCACACCAAAGCGGATCCCAAGGATGCGGTCCAGGGTCGTCGGATCACCGCCACGCTGCAAATGACCAAGCACGCAGACGCGGGTTTCCTTGCCACTCCGCACCTCAACCTCCTGAGCAAGCATTTCACCAATGCCACCGAGCCTCCACTCGCCACTCGCAGACTGCTTGCGGAACTGCTGGCCATGATGCGTACGGGCCCCTTCGGCAACGACGATCATCGTACTTTTGAATCCCGCCGCATCGCGTTTTTCCACCACCTCGGCGACTTTTTCCAACGAGAAGGGGATCTCAGGAATCAGAATGACATCAGCGGCGCCTGCAAGGCCTCCCCACAGCGCGATCCATCCGGCGTGACGTCCCATCACCTGGACGATGATGGCACGCTTGTGACTTGCTGCCGTGGTATGGAGCCGATCGAGCGCGTCGGTCACGCACGCCACGGCGGAATCAAATCCGAAGGTCATGGCCGTGGCCTCAAGATCATTGTCGATCGTCTTCGGCACACCGATCATTGGAAAGCCTGCACGGTAGAGCTGCAGTGCTGTACTCATCGAGCCATCACCACCGATCGCGATAATGGCAGTTAAATCGAGATCTCGGCAGGTCTTGGAGGCTTTAGCAATCACCTCCTCGGGAATCCTCGAGCGCTCGCCCCCGGCAACCTTGGAAGTAAAATGTCCCTTGTTGGTGGTACCGAGGATCGTTCCACCCACCTGCATGATTCCAGCGGTATTCTCCCGATTCAGGATCATAGTATCTCCCCCATCGACGAGCATTCCCTCGAAGCCGTCACGGAAGCCGAGAACCTCCCAGCCAACTTCGTTAGCGGCGCAATAGACTCCTCGAAGGACCGCATTCAGACCGGGACAATCTCCTCCGCTGGTGAGGACGCCGATGCGTTTCGGGGACATCGGGGATTACAGGCAGTTGGAAACCTTGGTGGGGCGCCCTTTGGCGGCCCAGTCATTGTAGATGGCCCAGCCATGCTGGATCAGGCCCAGGCCCTCTTGCTCACGATTCATTCCGCCGAGGAGAACGACGATGATGCGACGAGGAGTCGTCAGGACGGTATCGCCCTGATGAACGACATCGGGCGTGTGCTCGGATGTCAGGATAATGCAGTCACCCGCGCTGGAGGTGCGTCCGGTCTTCACTCCGTCAATATGATCGGTGCCAAGCAGCTTGTTGGTGTTCGTGATCTGAAAGGCCAGATTCGCCAGGCCCCGCTGAATATGGATCTCGCGGGTAGTCTGGGAGACATAGAACTGGAGTCCCGATTTGGAATAGCCATAGCGCGTAAGTCGAGCCAGGTCGGCGGCGCTAGAATAAGGACGGGCCTGCCCCTCGGGGGTATCGAGACCGTGGGGGTTCAAGAAAAGCGTGTGCCGCATCCCAAGCTGACGAGCGAGGGCATTCATGTTGGCAACGGTGTTACCCACGGGATCAAGTCCGGTAGCATTCGGCAGGATCCGCCCGAGATGATGGGCCAGCGTCACTGCTGCCACATTATCTGAGGCCAGCAGGCACGAGTAGAGTAGATCGCGGAGCGTCAGGACGTCCCCGGCCTGAAGGGCGAGGGGATTGATGCCCCCTGTGGAAGTAATTGCCTGCTCAGGTACAGTGGCGGTTTCGTCGAGATTGCCTCCCTTGATCTGCGACCAGTCGATGGTCACCATCGCAAGCGCCAGCTTGGTCAGGCTAGCGATCGGAAGTTTTTGATTCTGGCCGACGCCCTCAAGAACCCGGCCCGTCTGGTTGTCGACAATAATCGAGCTCTCAGCATGGAGAACTCCAGCCATCATGGCAGTCAGGAGAATCAGTCGAAGGACTTGCATGTAGTGACAGTAGCAGGTCAGAGAGATTTTCAAACCTCGTTGTGAGTCGGAAACCTAAGTTCCTCGGGTGTTACCAAACAGTTCTATATGGATCCTCGGAGCAAAGCGGAACCCATGCTCGAGACAGATCTCGGCAAGCAAGGGGCCCCTCTCTCGCAGGGTTTCCACATCGGTTCCCTCGGGCATGAGAAGAACGCGATCTCTGGTGAAGCCAGCAACGACACCCACCTCGTTGAGTAATTCCTCGATTTCCGTGAGATCCTCGACTTCGGAAACCACGAACTTCAGCTGGCAGGGGCCGGCCTCCATCCACTGACGAATTACTTCCGGCCTCAACCGCGTCTTCTCATGGCGCTCTCGCCAAGGACCCGCGACGTCCGCATCAGGCGTCGAGTTTGCAAGCTTTGGACTCAAGGATCCAAGATCAAAAGGGATCGCCATTCCATCGATCTGTGGCGAGACCGTCGCGGCGGTTTCAATCGTGATATGCTTCCCCTCGGCACGGAGTGCAGTCGCCAACTCCCAGATGCCCGAAGCCACCATCGGCTCCCCACCTGTGAGCACGACATGTCTACAGTCATAGCCGCGGATTCGGCATAGGATCTCTTCCAAGCTCATCTCCTCACCCTCGGGCTTCCATGAAGCGTATGGAGTATCACACCAGCGACAGCGCAGATTACAACCCGAGGTGCGCACAAAGACGGAGGGAACGCCCAGCAGTAGTCCCTCCCCCTGGATCGAGTGGAAGATCTCGGAAATCCTCATTGCGGCTTGGGCGGCAGCGGTCCAGTCGAGGTATAGACGGTGGGATCGGCTACGCCTGCCATGAGAAAAGCTTCGCGGCGTTCCACGCACGTGCCACAGGTGCCGCAATGAACCTCGCTACCCTTGTAACAAGACCAGGTCTGCGAGAAATCAATCCCCAGCTCAACGCCACGACGAACGATTCCGGCCTTATGCATAGTGATAAATGGCCGGAGCAGTTCGATCTGTGCATAGGTTCCCTCACGGATGGCGCGGGCCATCGGCTCCATGAACGACTCGCGGCAGTCGGGATAGATCGCATGGTCTCCGGAGTGAGCCGCTATCACGACCGCCTCCGCCCCCTTGCTCTCGGCAAATCCTGCGGCGATCGAAAGCATGATCCCATTGCGGAAGGGAACGACCGTACTCTTCATCGATTGCTCCTCGTAGTGGCCGTCCGGAATAGCACCACCGCTACTCAGGAGATCAGACCGGAACTCGGCTTCAACAAATCCAAGCGGTGCGATGTTGTGAGGGACGCCAAGCAAATTGCACTGCCAAGCCGCCATCGGGAGCTCCTTGGCGTGGTGCTTGGCCCCATAGTCAAAACTGAGCGCGGCGACCACCTCATGCGAGCGGGAAGCATCATGCAGGGCCGTGACGGAATCCAGCCCACCGCTCAGCAGGACGACGACTTTCACCGGCTCTTTTTCTTAGCTTTCGAGCCGTCGTAGATTGCTTCCACCCGGATGCCGATACCGCCGCGTGGGGAGAAGTCGCCGATCACCAAGGCCCTTCGGGGCGAGATCGCCCTAACGACATCGTCCAGAATCCTGTTGGTGATTCCTTCAGCGAAGACGGCTTGGTTGCGGTATGCCCCGAGGTACTGCTTGAGTGATTTGCTCTCGATGCACCGACGATCGGGTGTGTAACGGATCACGATCTCGGCGAAGTCGGGCTGGCCGGTCACGGGACAATGGGAGGTAAATTCATTGGTGGAAAACGTCACCTCGTAATCACGCTTGGAGGGGCTTTCAAAGGTTTCCAGAACCGCCTCCTCAGGAGAGGAGAGTTGCGGGAGAGGACCGCCGCCCAGCAGGGTGAGGTTCTGGGTGTCTGACTGAGGTTTGGATCGTTGCTTGGCCATGGAACGATGCTTTCCCAGCAAGCTTCGTCCGCCAAGCCAGAAGTCTTCAGCAGGGGTTACCAGCCCTGATCTCCACCTCTGGGGATGTTTTGTGAATAAGTTGTGGGCAGAGCCATCCTTCCTCCCTTGAAGAAGCGTGGAACAGATGCTTGGTTGCAGAGTCGAAATGCCGCCTTTAAGCATCCTAACGCCCTTTAATGTCGTGGAACACTCTCTGATCACGGCCTGATCAGCGTTTTTCCCATGGCGATTCCGTAACATCCCATCAAATCAAGCTCCGCAAACCTTCTCCTCATGAAACCTAGAGAGGCGACTCTGTGAATAACCTGTGGTTTTCTCACTCTACTGTAAAAACCGCATGTCTAACCGCCGCTTCTTGGCGGCAGCTTGGAATAGACCTCTTCAAGGGATAATTCATCGATCAGCAAGAGCTTTTTGCGAGCGGTCGCCCCGTGATCCACGCGAATGCTCCGCTTCGGCACGCAAAGGATTTCGGCCAAAAAAGCACCGAGTACCTCGTTGGCCTTCCCCTCCACTGGCGGAGCGTGAACTTTGACTTTCAATGCTGTCCCCAGCCAACCAACGACTTCGTTCCGTGGGGCATTGGGGATGGCCTTGATCTCGAGGCGGCAGCCAGACATGGCGACAACGCCCTACCTAGGCCAAGGCCTTTAGCAGCTTCGCATGGAGGCCATCGAAGGCTCCGTTGCTCAGAACCACCAGGACATCACCCTCATTCAACTGCGGACGGAGCTTCTCAATGATCAGATCCGCTGAGGGCTCATGAAAGGAGGGCTTGCCAGCCCGCTCCAAATCGGCGACGAGGCGCTCAGCATCAAGACGCTCCTCTGGCTTGAGATCGGCCGCACGATTCACCTCACCAATAACGACACCGTGCGCGGCGGCAAAGGCCTTCGGGAACTCTTCCTGAAAAATAGCACGTCGCGTCGTATTGGAACGAGGTTCAAAGAGCGCCCAAAGACGGGAGCCCGCGTACTGATGAGTGAGCCCTTCCAGGGTCTGGCGTATGGCCGTGGGATGATGGCCGAAGTCATCGATGATGGTGATGCCGCCGACCACACCCCGTACTTCCTGACGCCTCTTGATGCCACGAAATTCCAAAAGAGCCTCTTGGATTAACTTGATAGGGACCCCGTAAAAGTGTGCTGCGGAGACAGCCATTGCTGCATTGCGGATATTGAATTCCCCGGACATCGGAAGCTCGAATTTCTCCCCGAAGAGTTCGAAGCCGCTGCACCCATTCTTCTGCCACTGATGAAGAATCCGGTTCGCGGCATTTTCCGAGAAACCCACCTCGACGATCGGTGCCTGGCAGTTCCGTGCAACATCGATGCAGTTCGGATCATCTCCGTTGATCAAGACCATTCCCTCAGAAGGGACGACATTGAGGAGTCGGCGGAAGCTGAGTTTGATCGCCTCCAAGTTCTCGAAAATGTCGGCATGGTCGAACTCGATATTATTCACCACGACGAGCTCGGGCAGATAATGCAGGAATTTCGAGCGCTTATCGAAAAAAGCTGTGTCATATTCATCGCCCTCGATGACGAAGTGCCGCGACGTCGCAGGATCACGCAGGCAGGCACCCTGTCCTAGATTTGCGGGCAACCCGCCGATCAGATAGGAGGGATTCTTTCCGGCATGTTCCAGAATCCATGCCGTGATCGATGTTGTAGTGGTCTTCCCATGGGTTCCTGTGACCACAATATTGTGTCGGCCACGCAAGAAGTGAGCCCTGAGCACCTCGGGTAGCGAGGCGTAGTTCAGCTTGCGGTTCAGGACCGCCTCGACCTCGGGATTGCCGCGGGAGATGGCGTTGCCGACCACGATGAGCGCCTCTTCCTTGGGAAGGTTTTCGGGCCGGAATCCAGCGCACACATCAATTCCACGCGTTGCGAGGAAGTCGCTCATCGGTGGATAGGCCTGATGATCAGAACCCGTCACCTTCCATCCTTGTTCCTTCATGCCGACAGCCACCGCTCCCATGGCTGTCCCGCAGATGCCGATAAAGTGGACTCGGCGTAAAGCGCCGCTCATAGCCCGGAACCCTCCAGGGGATAGAGCTTGCGGTACTCGATGGCCTGCAGGCCTATGATGGCTGCTACAGCGGCGATATCCTCGCTCAAGGTTCCGCGGGAGAGCTCCGCAGCAGGTCGGGAGAGTCCGGTCACGATCTGGCCGTAGACTCGGGCCCCGGAAAGGTATTGGACCAATTTGGCGGCGATATTACCGGAATTCAGATCGGGAAAGATGAGGACATTGGCTTTTCCCGCAACCAGACTGTCGGGCAGCTTGATTTGTGCCACCGCTGGCACAATCGCCGTGTCACCTTGAAGTTCCCCGTCGATTTCCATGGGGTAATCCAATCCGGCGGATCCTCCGATGCGCACGGCTAGCTCCTTGGCCTGTGCGGCGGCGGCAGCCATCTTGATTGCCGAGGGGTGGGCAGAGCTTCCATGCGTCGAGAAGCTGAGGAAGGCGATACGCGGTGTCTTTCCAAAAACCTGTCGCGCCAAAAGCCCCGTCTGCACACCGATCGAGGCGAGTTGGTCGACCGTCGGTTCGGGCACAACGCCGCAGTCAGCAAAGAACAAGACTCCTTCATCCCCAAACTCATGGCGTGGAATCTCCACAACCATCGCACCTGAAATAACAGGCGCGTGCGGCAGTGGCTTGATGAGCTGCAATAAAGGACGGAAGAGCGAGGAGGAGTATGATCCCACACCTCCGACCAGGCCATCCACCAGCCCATGCTGCAACATCATGCAGGCAAAGTAATTCGGAGTAATGAGCAGGTTGCGCAGGTCCCCCTCGGCCATTCCCTTGTACCGTTCGAGCATCGCAGCCATCTTGAGGAAGCGGGGCATTTCCGACGAGGTCTCGGGATCGATGATCGCCACCTTTTCCAGCGAGACGGTGTTTGCTGCTGCGACCTGCTCGATTTCGTCACGTTTACCGATGAGGATCGCCACCCCGAGGCCCCGGTCATTGAAGATTCGGGCCGCGCGGACCACGCGGGGATCATTGCCATCGGGAAAAACAATCCTCTTGGGATGACG
>CAIKYN010000358.1 GCA_903831635.1 uncultured Spartobacteria bacterium | reverse complement strand
ACCTGCGCTGACTTTCCCCAGTGGGGGAGTAGTCTTGGATTCTCGAAATACGAGTCACAACTCGGAGGAAGTGATCTGAAGACTCGCAAGGAGCGGATCCTCTTCCTGGAGCAACTCCTGAAGGAGACCGAGGAGCTCCCTGCCGCCCTGCTCAAGGGCAATGACTGGCTTGACCGGCGCTGCTTCCTCTCGATGCTCCGCACAGAGCTACTCACGAGCCGCGATCTGGAGCGCTACCGGACGAACCCTCAGGAATGCTGCGACAGTGCCGTGGGTGCAGTCTTCGAGCTGATCATCCGCCATTCGGAGAATCTCAGGAAGGCACGACCCGCGATCGAGGCGAGGCTTGCGGCGATTCCTGCCTTCCTCAAGCAGGGAGCTGCAGCGGTGCGCACTCCCGTTCCTCTCTGGACGAAGTTGGCGGTTCAGTCGTGCGTGGGGGCTAAGGATTTCGTTGAAACCATCGGTGAGCAGCTTGCCGCCATCTCGCCTGATCCTGCGAAGACCCGCAAAATCGCCACGGCGGCAGGTAAGGCATTCGAGGTATATGCCAAGGCGATCCGTGCCAAAAAACAGGGGAAGCCTGGAGATTTCTCCCTTGGCCGGGAGCGGTTCGAATATCTCGTTCGGGAGCGCACCGGGCTCGACTGGAGCCTCGGTGAGATCGAGGCCGAGGGGCATCGCTTGATCGGGGAGCTATCCGCTGAGTTGGAAAAGGAAGCCCGAAAGCATGGGGCCAAATCAGCCAAGCAGATCCTTGAAAAGGCCCGTGATTCCTGGATCCCGGAGGCTCCTCTTCTGGAACTCTACACGCGCTCCTCGGAGCAGTGGCGTGAACTCGTGGTGAAGAGCGGGCTCTATCCTATCCCTCCGGGAGAGACGCTGAAGGTTACCCCTGTACCTGATTTCATGAGGGAGCATTTCCCGACGGCAGCCTATAGCTCGCCGGGTGCCTTCGAGGGGCGGCAGAGAGGTATCTTCTGGGTGAATGATCTCGGAGCAACCAAGAAGGATCCCACTGAGAAGCTGCGTGAGGAGCGTCAGCACTTCGGTCTGGAACTCACCAGCGCTCACGAGGGGTATCCGGGGCATCATCTTCAGTTCGCGATTCAGAACCAAAATCCGAGCCGGATTCGGCGACTCTGCGGTCATGCCATCTTCTACGAGGGCTGGACCATGTGGTGTGAGAAACTCGCGGTTGAGAAGGGATGGGTCAAAGGTCCCCAGGCACCCTATGCCAGATTCCAGCAACTCCATGACGCCCTCTGGCGTGCCTACCGAATCGTGATCGACTGCGGTCTTCAGTCGGGAAAACTCACGCATGAAGCCGCCGCCCAGATCCTGGTGAGGGGAGTCGGCTTCACCCCTGCCCGCGCCCGTGCCGATGTGAACTGGTACACGGCCCAGCCAAGCGTTCCGATGAGTTATCTCCTCGGAAGACTTGAGCTCGAGCGGGTCAAGGAGGCCCGGATGAACGGGAAGAATAGAAAAGGCTGGTCACTCCGGAAGTTCCACGACTGGGCTCTCGGATATGGCGCCGTGCCCTGGCGCTGGATCGAGCAATCCGAGCTTCAGTAAGCTTTCTTCCCCTGCTTCTTGAGCACCCGGGCCTCAACGAAGGACTGGATACAGCGGGCGACAAAGAGTGCACAGAGGAGAGCCGTAGCCATCTTCGCGATGGAGGAGTTGGTCTTGTCGCCTGCGGTCTGCTTGAGCACGGAAAAGAGAAGTCCGTAGGAGGATACTGTTGCCCCGAATCCAAGAAGGCCGACCAAGACAGCCACATGCATGACATGCATGCGGATCTTTTCGATCCGGGCCAGCAGGCCGCAGATGACCAGCAGAATCCCGAGGGCACAGGGGATCAGGGCCGTGGGATGGGCAGCTCCGGTTCCGAAGAAGCCGACAAGGCCTACGATATTGAGAAGGATTCCGAAAACGACGCTGATCGAGGACATGGAGGTCATTGGGGGAGACTGCCAAGCCGGGGACCCAGAGTCGAGGCTCGAGAGATGATGCCCTCACTGCTTTGGACGAAGCTCACTTCTTGATTCAGCTTCATGAGTTCCTGATTTCCATATTAAATTATGAGTCCTCATGCTGCACATCGTCCTGATCGAACCCGAGATCCCACAAAATACCGGCAATATCGGCCGTCTCTGCGTGGCGGCGGGTGTGCGACTTCATCTGGTGGGGCCGCTCGGATTCTCCCTGGATGAGAAGGAGATCCGTCGTTCCGGCCTCGATTACTGGGATCGTCTTGATTTCAAGACATGGGATCGTCTGGAGGATCTGCAGGCTGCCATGCCCGAATCCCGATTCTGGTATCTCAGCAGCAAGGTGGAGAGGGCCTACTGGGATGTGGAGTTCCGGGATGGCGATTGTCTGGTTTTCGGAAGGGAGTCCAAAGGTCTTCCAGCCTCCCTGCTGGCTGCTAATCCGGAATCGTCAGTCACCATTCCGATGACCGAGGGAACCCGAAGCATCAATCTCTCCACATCGACCGGGATCGTCCTGTACGAAGCGCTTCGGCAACTGCATCTTAAGGGAGCACGACTGAAATGAACACTTCTCCGATCATCGAAGTCAACGATCTCACCAAGGCCTTCCGTACTTATCGGAAAGAAGATGGGTTGATGGGGGCGGTCCGGGGACTCTTTCATCGCAAGTATTCTGAAACCCTTGCGGCTGATCATGTCAGCTTCTCCGTCGGAGAGGGGGAGTT
>CAIKYN010000357.1 GCA_903831635.1 uncultured Spartobacteria bacterium | reverse complement strand
GACTCTCTCGATGATCGCTTTGGCACGACGCGGCGAGAATCTCTTCGGGCATCCCCACTGGAGGAAATTCCTGGAGGGCCAGGTTCAGATGACATCGCCGACCGGCAAGGTCACCGTGAACAGTGGCACCCAGTATTCACCGTTCAGCCGACAGGAACTCTCGATGGAGTTCATCAATGAGCAGCGCGCTTTTTTTCCGGGTAACAAGTGCGCCGACTATCTGCTCTCACAGTCTCTGGTGAAAGTTGCTCCTGACGACGAGTACTACCGTACCTGGCTTCCCCAGACGAATGCCTTTGACGCCGAGGCGTATCGCAAGAGTGTGGCCTCAATGAAGCGTCTCCGTCTGCCCAGCATCACCTACCCCGGGTTTGTCAGCGAAGTGCTTTACAACAACGACTACACAGTCACTTCGAGGGAGGATCTCGGACTACCGCTTGATTTCTCCGATCCGATCCACGGTGTCTTCTCCAGCTACAGTGACCGCACGACCAATGCGGCCTGGATCAACATGATGGTTCGTCCCGATCACTACTATGGAGCCGGTCATCACCACGCCGATGCCGGAATGTTCCATTTCTCAGGCGCTGGGGTTGATTGGTTCACCCAGACCGCCTATCATCAGAACTTTGACGGACGTTATTTCAATCTCGTCCAAGTGGACGGCCACTCGGAGGCCGAGGTTCTTCCCGAAGGATACACGGCCTACAATGGAGCAGCCAAATGGCTGGGTTCGACCAATGGGGAGTCGGGAGCCCAAGCCTCCGCCGATCTCACCTATGCCTACAGTTGGCGCTGGATGACACAGCCTCCCGGAACTTGGAATGAAACCGTGCAGGGATTGGGATGGACTTTTGAACCGACAGAGAGGATTCGCGAGATCTTTGCGGGTACCGCCCGGAACAAGATGCGTCCTTGGTGGCTCACGTACACCACTTCCAACTACATCGCCACCTCGCGCGCCCCCTTCAATCCGATGGAGTATGTCTTCAGGACCACGGGAATTTCCCGCGGTGCACATCCCTACGGATTTGTCATCGATGATCTGCGCAAGGATGGATCTGATCATCTCTACCAATGGTGCGGCATGCTCGGTGGTGGAGTCTGGGAGGCGAGTGTTCCCAATGTTCCGAAGGGATCGTTGGTCCTTGGTTACGACCACACAAAGGATGCCTCCAACATTGGCATGACCACCATGGCGCCTTATGAGGCCAAGGCTCATCAGTCCCCCCTCTCTCCCTTGAAGGGGGATTCCCTCCTGCTCGTGGTGCCGATCACTCCGGATTCGAGCGCCGACCCCTTGCTTCCGCTGATCAAGGTCGAGACGGCACAAGGACCACTCGACAAAAAGGGCGTTCCCCAACCTTACGATCGCCTCGTCATTAGCACTCGTGCCAAAGAGGGTCATTTTAAGGTTCTCCTCGTTCCGTTCCGTATGGGCGAGCCGATGCCCTCGGTTTCCTATGATGCGAAGACCTCCACAGTGACCGTTGCTTGGAGTAACCAGAAGGACACGATAAGTTTCGAACAGGCGACCAACGGCAAG
Source organism: uncultured Spartobacteria bacterium (assembly GCA_903831635.1). GTDB lineage: Bacteria > Verrucomicrobiota > Verrucomicrobiia > Chthoniobacterales > UBA6821 > UBA6821. Next base: position 314 of record CAIKYN010000357.1, on the reverse strand, counting down.
ACTGCCGTTACCATCAACCGCGATGGCAAGCAGGTCGTGGCTGCCAATCATTGATCAATTTATGCTGATGACACCTCTTACCAACATGAAATGTTTCATTAAGCCAACACCACAGCCCATGAACACAACACGTCTCCTTCTTGCCGCTTTCATCGCGATTCTGGCAGCTACTTCCGGATTTGCCGACCAACTGAATCTACTTCCACCCATTCCCGATTCGGGCTCAAATCCTTATGCCTCCAATATCTTCGACGGAGTGAAGGTGGGTGATAAGGAATATAAAGGTGACTTCAAGGAACAGGACGAGACGCCGG
>CAIKYN010000356.1 GCA_903831635.1 uncultured Spartobacteria bacterium | reverse complement strand
TTGTAGCCCCTAAGCACGGCACAAAATGGCAGCCTTTCTTTTCTAAAAAGAAGCCGAACAAGTAAAATATGTAGATGAAGTTACGAATCGGCACTCCCACTAACTCTTCAAGCAGGAACTATTAAATTGCCCAGTTTTTAAAAAATTACCGTGCATGGCATTCCTTAATTCAATTTCTTGATATGGAGACGAAAGAAGAGTCGAACCCCTGGCCTCTTCTTTGCGAACGAAGCGCTCTACCAACTGAGCTATACCCCCCAGATCTCATCTTTAGGATAATTCCTGCTAAAAAAGCTCACAAGGAAATCCCTAAGATTCCTTGCCGCAGGATACCTAGGAATGGTTCTTGTCCCGAGGATTCCCCTACGAAAGAGTTTCGTGATGAACCCCTTTTTTAAAAAACTCGGTGAATCAGTTTATGATCAGTGGAGGAAAGCGAATTTCGACCTGACCCTTTTTCCGGATCTTGCCCGGAAGGCACTCGAGAAAAGAAAACCCTCCAATCACGTTGATCTCCAGGAACTGATCCATGAATTCCTGTTAAGTGATGAACAACCTTTTCAAACCTCGTCCGGATTCGGGCAACCCGAGTTAATCCTCTTTGACAACCCGAAGTTCTACATCCAGGCCCTTTTCTGGCTCGACGCGACAACGGACATTCACCAGCACGAGTTCTCCGGGGCATTCCATGTCATGGCAGGATCGAGCATTCACTCAACCTATGACTTTGAGAAAGCGAAGTCGGTCACCGCACACTTCCGACTGGGTGACCTGAAACTTCAGGATGTCTCGCTTCTGCAAACAGGCAGCACGGTTCCTATCACCTCGGGTCGGACCTGCATTCACTCCCTCTTTCATTTGGAGACTCCCTCAATCACCATCGTCATCCGAACACATTCCGACCCGGGAACAGGACCTCAGTTCACCTACCTCCCTCCCCATGTCGCACTCGATCCTGTCCAGCAGGATGCTCTGACGACCAGGCGCAAGCAACTTCTCGACGTCCTGGAGCACACCGGAGCACCTGACTATGGGGATCTAGTGCTAAAAATGCTCGGTGAGCTCGATTTGGAGCGGGGCTTTTTTGTTCTTCAGAACTGTTTCGGACATTTGCGGAATCTTGGCGAGTGGGATCGTGCCTGGAGTCGCTTTGCCCGCAAACACGGTTCGGCTGTGTCTCCTATCAAAAAGACTCTCGAAGAGATCATCCGACGGGATGCCCTCACCGCGATGCGATCCTCGATTGAGGATGTGGAGCATCGCTTCTTTCTGGCCCTGCTTCTGAATCTTGAACGGCGCGACGATCTCCTACGACTGATTTCGTCGCGTCATCAGGGGAATGCTCTCACTACGATCCTACGCTGGGCCTCGGAGTTGATCCAAGTCGATGAGACGGGTGTCTGGCTTTTGGATGCTAGAATCCCATGGTTGAACGATCTCGATGAAGAGGAACTCCCCTCACTCGTTTTAGAAGTTCTCGATCAGCTGCTGAAGATCCAAGGAAAAGCAGTCAAGACGGCTCCTGCATGGAAGGGGCCCCAAGCCGCTAAGTTTGCAGTCATCAAGGAGTGCCTAATGAGCTCAAGTTGGCGCGTTTTGCTTCACTGATTTACTCTCCCGAGCATCAGCTCCTGTTGACCCAATATTGTCGTAACGATAGAAAAGGAACATGAATGCCAAGCCGCTAACCTTCGTGTTGATTCTTTTAGCAATTCTCGGCTTCATGAAGGGCGTTCATGCAGCGGGAGAGGTCTGGAATGGCCTGCCTCATTTCGAGCAGAAGGAGCTGTCGGAGGGAAAAATCGTGGAATTCGAAGAGAATGTCGATGGGAGTGTCTGGCCGAGGTTTATTATTTATCAATTGGTGAAGGCTCCCCCTGCCTCCGTGGCTGCAGTTTTCTGGAACTGCGAGAAAGATCCCGAGTACATCCCGAACTGTATTTCCGTGAAGGTCCTGAACTCTCCGGAACCGAATGTCATCAATGCCGAGTACACACTCTCCATGCCTTTTTTTCTACCCGATGAGGTTTATGTCTCCAGGAATCAACTGAAGAAGATTTCCAATCACGATTATGATATCGTCTGGTGTGTCACCCAATCCCGCTACTCGAAATCTTCCATCGGGAGCCTTCGGGTGGAAGAGCACGACGGGATGAGCCTGATCCGCTACACCAACCTTGTGGTTCCCACGAGTCGGTTTGCAGGAATGCTTCGTGCCTCGGCCGGAAAGCAGGTTATGGAGTGCTTCAAGGCCTTGACAACGCGTGTTGTTATGGAAATCGAAAAGACTCCGGCTCTTCTGGATAAGCAGATTCAGGTTCTCGAGTGTGCGGCAGGGAAAGCGCTCTAAGGCCTCCCTCCTGTGTTTTCCGACCTCCCTCATCTGAGCGCTCTCGCTTGGTCCTTGGCCTGCTTGGCAGCAGTCTGCGTTGGACTGACGAAGGCGGGATTTAACGGATGCGGACTCATCACGATAGTCCTGATGACCCAGATCATGCCTGCCAAGGAATCTACCGGGGCGGTGCTGCCGATGCTCATTGCAGCAGATCTCATGGCAATCGGGATCTACCGAAGGCATGTGGAGTGGCATCTGCTCGTGGGACTGATCCCCTCCACTTTTTTGGGACTAGTTGCAGGATGGTTCCTGATGAGTCGGATCCCGGACCGTATTTTCGGACATTTTCTGGGATGGATGATCCTGATGATGATGCTCTTGGTCGTATGGCAGAGGTTCGACCGCCGCCTTCTCTCCGGCATGATGCACCATCCGGTGCTTGCAACGGGATCGGGCTTCTTCGCGGGAGTCACCACGATGATTGCAAATGCTGGGGGGCCTGCCATGACCTTCTATCTGCTAGCCAAAAAATTCGATAAGATGGCCTTTGTTGGGACCTGTGCCTGGTTTTTCTTTGTGACAAACCTCACCAAGGTTCCTTTCAGTTGGAGCTTGGGACTAATTACCCACTCCTCGCTGTTGTTGAATCTTGCACTGCTACCGGCGGTTGCCCTTGGCATGATAGGCGGCCGCTATCTTCTCGGAAAGATTCCCCAGGCTCCGTTTGACTGGCTTCTTCTCGTCATGTCGACTGCCGTGGCTCTACGAATGATCGTGGCATAAGCCTAAGGTAATCCTTTGTACCTTTTTCCTTTTACCTTTTACCTTCTCTTCCATGCCCCGCATCGCTGAAGAGAGTGTCCAGAAAGTCGCTGAAGCCAGCGATATTGCGGAGATCATCGGCGGCTACTTTCCCCTCAAGCGTGCTGGCACGAGTTTTCGAGCTCTCTGTCCCTTTCACAAGGAGAAGAGCCCCTCCTTTCATGTGAATCCTTCCAGGCAGACGTTCCACTGCTTTGGCTGTGGTGCTGGAGGAGGCGTCTTCCGATTTGTGATGGATTACGAGCACATCGATTTTCCGAGCGCAGTCCGGAAGCTTGCGCAGCGTGCCGGCATCGTCCTGATTGAGAACAATGATCCAGCAGAACAATCACGGCGGGATCAACGGAGTCGATTGCTGCAACTTCACAAGGAGGCAGCTGAATGGTTCCACATGAACCTCCTCCGTAACCGCGATGCGGAACACGCCCGGGCCTACCTCAAAAAACGGGGCCTTACCAAGGAGATCGCTGTGAGCTGGCTCCTTGGATTTGCACCCGGGGGATGGGAGACCTTTCGGAACTGGGCCATGGCCAAGGGCTTTACCCGAGATGAACTACTGGCTGGTGGTCTCCTTACGACCAAGGAGGGTGATACTCAGGGGGGGTATGACCGCTTCCGCGATCGCCTGATGTTCCCGATCCGCAATGACTATGGGGAAGTCGTTGCCTTTAGTGGCCGGATCCTGAGCGACAACGATCGGGAGGCGAAATATGTAAACTCCCCAGAGACACCCATCTTCTCCAAGGGACGCGTCCTCTTCGGTCTCGATAAAAGCAAGCGACCGCTCATTGAGGCAGGTAGCGCCATCGTTCTGGAAGGGCAGATCGACCTGATGTCAGCATTCGAGCACGGCGTGAAGAATGTCGTGGCTCCCCAGGGAACAGCCTTCACGACCGAGCAGGCAAGGCTCTTGCGGCGTTTTGTGGACAAAGTCGTCCTCTGCTTCGACTCGGACAATGCCGGGCAGAATGCCGTGGAAAAATCCCTTCCAGCGCTCTTAAGCGCCGGTCTGGCCGTTTTGGTGGCGAAACTTCCCGCCGGTGAGGACCCTGATTCCCTCATCCGTGGACAGGGAGTCGACGCCTTTACCGATAAAATCTCCGGGGCAAAGGACTTCTTCGACCACACCATCGATCGAGCTGCGGAAGCATCCGGAGGAAGTCTCGGACCCAGGGAGAAAGCCGTGGTTGCCCAGCGCCTGGGTGGATTTCTGGCACTTTTATCGGACACAGCTCTCAGGGAGACCACGACATCCCATGTTGCGGTCAGATTGGGAATGTCTGAGTCGGCATTACGTGAAGCAGGCTTACGTCATTCGATTTCGCTACCAGAGCAGGAAGAATCGAGATCGGCTCCTTCGTCCCAGGGAGACCGCCTATCCGTATCTGCTTCCACACAACTGATCTGTGGACTGGCACTCCTCTCCAAGGAGGCTAGGGAGTGGATCTCCTCGGAGACTTCTTTCCGGGTCGAGGAGCTTGATCCGGAGCTAGCCCTCCTACGGGAACTTTTGCCCCCTCTTCAGGAAGTGGAGAATCCCACCCCCTCAATCGTTCTGGCCTTGATCCCCTCCTCGCTGCAACCCCTCGTCAGTGGATGGGAGTTGGAGAAGTTGCCCGCTACTCCTCTGTTGGCCATCCAGGATGCGATCCGCAACCTGAGACTGATCGATCTGAAGAAAAAGCAACAGGCGGCAACCCTCCAACTCAGAACACCGGGGCTCGAGACCGAAAAAATGATCTCTGTCCAGAAAGAGATCCTTGACCTTCAGCAAAGGATCAACGATCTTTTCGCGCCCGCGACTTCGGTACCAACTGCGCTCCGTTGAAAAAAAAATCCCAACCTTCCTCGTCCCGGAAACCTTCCGGAAAGCCCGTCAAGCCCACCCCTGCAGCCAAAAAAGCACCGGCTAAGAAGCCCGCGCCCAAATCTGCTAA
>CAIKYN010000355.1 GCA_903831635.1 uncultured Spartobacteria bacterium | reverse complement strand
CCCGTCACGGACCGTGAGGCTGTCCGCATCCTCTGCGAGATGGACCGCCACCTCGACTGCATGATCCCCCGTGGCGGCAAGGGACTCATTGAGACCGTGGCCCGTCATGCACGGATGCCTGTCATCAAGCACTACGACGGAATCTGTGCAGTCTATATCGATAAGGCTGCCGATCTTTCCATGGCCCGTGACATCATCGTGAACGCCAAGTGCCAACGCCCCGGAGTCTGCAATGCAGCCGAGACCCTGCTTTTGCATCGCGACATCGCTGCCGCCTTCCTGGCGGATGGAGGCAAAGCGCTCCTTGACCACGGAGTCGAGCTTCACTGCGATGCCGCCGCCCGCTCGCTGCTCCCCGATCATCTGAAAGCGAAGGACCTGATCAAGGAGGCCTCCGAGGAGGATTTCCGCACCGAGTTCCTGGCCCTGATCCTTGCCGTGAAGGTCGTCGACTCCGTGGAGGAGGCGATCGCCCATATCGAGTCCCATGGCTCCCACCACAGCGATGCCATCGTCACAGCAGATTCCTCAACGGCTGAGAAGTTTCTCCAGGGCGTCGACAGCGCCACGGTTTACTGGAATGCCTCGACGAGATTCACCGACGGAGGGGAGTTCGGTTTCGGTTGTGAGATTGGGATCAGCACTGACAAGCTGCATGCGCGAGGCCCGATGGCCCTCGAGGAACTCACCAGCTACAAGTACCTCATCCGAGGATCGGGCCAGATTCGTTGATCACCCTCAGAATCGATGATCACTGTCAGCGCCTGCTATGAAGGGAAAGTCCAGGGAGTCGGTTTCCGGGCCTCGGTGCTCTCCCTGGCCAAGGGTTTTGAAGTCACCGGTTGGGTGAAGAACCTACCCGACGGCCGCGTCGAGCTTCTGGTCTCCGGCGAGAAGGCCGAGGTCGAGGAGTTCCTCCAAGGCATCCGCGAGAGTCATCTGGCAGGCCATATTGAGAATGAGTCGATTCTCCCCTCCGACCCAGAGTCCGGACTGAAAGGCTTCCGTATTATTCCTTAATCTTAGAACCGATATGAAATCGATTCTCTCCCATAGTACCTCCCCCATCCCAGCAGTCAGCATCCGCAATCTCGAAAAGGTCTTTCCCGTTCATCTGCGGCGCCGTCAGGTCGTCGCCTTGCGCGGTCTCTCTCTCGATATTCCCGCAGGTCATGTCTACGGACTGCTCGGCCCTAACGGGTCGGGCAAGAGCACCACGCTTAAGATCCTGCTCGGACTGGTGACCCCCTCCTCCGGAACCTCTGAGATCTTCGGCGTTCCGAGTCACCGAGTCGCCAGCCGTGTCGATGTCGGATTCCTTCCCGAGAATCCCTACTTTTACAAATTCCTCACCGGAGCAGAAACGATCGCTTTCTACGGAAAGCTCTGCGGCCTTACGGGAGGGACGCTCAAGGCACGGGTCACCGAACTCCTCGACCTCGTGGGACTCACCGAGGCGGGGGATCGTCGTGTCGGAAGTTATTCCAAGGGAATGCTTCAGCGTATCGGACTCGCCCAGGCCATGGTGCATGACCCGCGCCTACTGATCCTCGATGAACCGACTGCCGGAGTTGACCCGGCAGGGTCACGCGAGATCCGCGACCTGATCCTGCGACTCAAGGCACGCGGCAAGACCATCCTGCTGACCTCCCACCTCCTTGAGCAAGTGCAGGAGGTATGCGACCGCGTTGGCATTCTGGCCAAGGGTCGCCTCGTCCGCGAAGGATCCCTCGACATCCTGACCGGGATCAGTGGCCAGACCGAATATGTGATCGAAAACTCCTCTCCGGAACTTCAGGAAGAGATCGCACGACTCGTAGCTTCACGAGGAGCCCGACTCCTCTCCTCCCGCCAGCCCCAGATGGATCTGGAAACGGTCTTCCTGAAGGCAACGGAGACTGCGGAGCAGTCAGGTAAATAGGCTGAAGACTGTTAGACCATCTCAAGAAAAGATGTAGCCACAAAACGCACAAGAGACACAAAGGCTGAAGCTAATCACTGAAACGATCCAGCATTCACAATCACTGTGCTTCTTGTGCATCTTGTGGCCGAAACTTCAATTCTTCCGTGGGCTTATACTCCGAAGCAATCGCGCTGAATCATTTATCCTTTATCCTTCATTCATCTGCTTCCCTGTATCTACCTAACAGTCTCATAGCCTTCAGCCTAAAAGCCTCATCTCCTCTCCCCCCTCATGAACTTCTTCATCACCGGCACTGATACCAATGCCGGCAAGACCTACGTCACGGCGCTGCTGACCCGCAGCCTTCGTAAGGCTGGATTTGATACCGTCGCCATGAAGCCGATTTCCTGCGGCGAGCCCGAGGATAGCCGCGCCCTCTTGGAGGCTGCAGACAACGAGCTCTCCATGGATGAGGTCACCCCAGTCTCCTACTCCGCTCCCCTCGCCCCGATCGAGGCGGCACGACTGCAAGGACGCACCTTTGATCCTTTGGAAGTCCTTCCCACCTTCGAGCGGTTGCACCGAACGCATCGCTCCTTGCTCGTGGAAGGCGTGGGTGGATGGATCGTCCCCCTAACGAAGGATTACTCATCGGCAGATCTCGCCAAAGCGATGGGTCTCCCTGTTCTTCTCGTCGTACGGAATAAGCTGGGAGCACTGAACCACACCCTCCTGACCCTGGAGTCGATCGCCTCTCACGGACTCACCTGCGATGGAATCGTCCTAAACAATCACCCTGACGATACCGGCGACCTGGCTGCCGAGGGAAACCGCCGCCTGCTGCCCGAGCTAACAAAAATACCAGTCCTCTTTGAGATCTTTCCGGGACAGACCGAACTGGAGCTCGCCATCGCTTGAAATCAGGTAGTTAGATTGAAGACCTGAAGACCTGAAGACCGGAGGCTTTAGGCCTGCATCAAAAAACCCCAGCGGAAATCGGCAGGACTCAGAGGAGTCGGCTCATCTCCCCCGGTCTCTGAGCCGCTCATGCTCTTTTTTCCTTCAGTCTAACGGCCTTCAGCCTATCGAGCTTCTGGTTTGAACTTGAATCGCTGACTCATTGATACCAGAGATTAGAGAAAGTGGGCGTTACCAAGGATATTCCCCTGAGTACCACTCACGACCGTGATCTGGGCTATCACGTGGCTGTTGTAGGAGATATCCTCGATACCACCCGGTAGGCTCGAGAGTGAGTAGTTGCTGGCTCCGCTGCCATAGTTATGGAGTTGCAGGATATCGGTTCCTTGCTTGAAGCCATTGATAGAGACCTCGGCGGTCGTTCCATTGTAGGCATTGCCAGTGGCATCCCCGAGGATGAAGAGGTCAGATCCCGATCCCGCTGTGAGCGTGTCATTGACGGAGTTCGTAGTCGAGGTGCCGCACCAGCCCTGGAGAGTGTCGGTCCCTGATCCCGCGATGAGACTATCCGAGGCAGATCCACCGATGAGCTGGAGAGAGGTAGAGTCGGAGGAGGCATTTAGCGTGGAAGCACCATTGCCTCCGATCACCTTCGTGATACCAGCAAGCTGGGCATTAGCTCCGAGGGTCACTGCTGACGATCCCGTCAGCGAGAGCACGCTGGCAGATCCGAGCGAGACATTGGCGAAGACAGAGTCATTGATAGTATCGGCGTTAAGGATAGCAAGTGTATCTGCTCCGCTTCCTGAGATGCTATCTTGGTTGAGTGCGGGACCTCCCAAAACCGTATCGACCACAAGGTTCTGGAAGATGAGCGGATTGGTCGTGCCGTTGATGTCCGAGAAGACCACCGAGCTGACCCCGTCGAAGTTGAATGTCTCGTTCTGGAAATTGTATCCGTCGGGACCAAAGTTACTAGAACTGCCATAGTATCCCGAACTGCTGAGCGTCACCTGATCAACCAACTGACCCTGAGCATTATAGGCCGAGGCCGTGAAGGAATCCCCACTCGCGTAGGAGGAGAAATTTCCTGACTCCAAGGTGAAGGGTGAACCAGCGGAACTCAGTGTCCAAGGCTGTGTCGAGTCGGCATTCTCAACATAGTTTTGCTGAACATCGTATCCACCGGAATCTCCGCTGTAACTGAAGGAATAGGTTCCGGTCGAGGCATTGCCGAAGGAGAGCCCTCCTTGGCTCGAGAGGGCACCGCTGCCGCTGAAGGTCAGATTCTCATTAACAGTGCGGTTAATCGTAATGAGGTCATTGCCTCCTCCAGTTATGATTGCCGTTGGGAGCGTGTCGCTCGAATCCTGTGTGATAGTGGTGTCACCGCTGCCGCCGTAAAGCGAAGCGAGATTGTCGTTCTGGGCATTGATTCCGAGCGTCACCTCACTCGCACCACTAAGCGAGAGGGCTGCAACTCCGGAGCTCGACGGCATGTCGGAGAGGGATCCTGCTTCAGAGATGGCAAGGGTATCACCGATCGAACCGGTCAAGCCTGACCCCTCGAAGGTATCAGCTGCGGCCTCTGAAGTATTCTGAATCACAAAGAGATTGCCTGCAGAGCCGAGGCTATCAGCCAAACCATGGAAGTGGAAATTGTGATTGCAGAGACTCGTTTGGATAAAGGTATCGCCGCCTTCTCCTCCATAGAAATTATTGAATCCGGAGAGGAGAGCCTCGCCTCCCAGCGTGACAGATGAGTCTCCGGCCAGACTTAGCTTATTGAATCTACGAATATTCGTGAAAGCAGCGTCACCAAGACTGATTGGAACATCGACAGTTATATAATCCAGACCGGTTCCCACAAATGTATCGGTGGTAAAGGCACCAAGCGTATTGCCCGCAGTGATAATAAAATTATCTTGGTAGACGCCATAGATGGCGTGGATCCCCTCAGCAGCCGCACCACTGCCAAGCGTGACCCATTGGTAAGACTGAGTGATCTGCAATGCCGCAACCCCGGAGAGCGAACCGGTGCCATTGCCTGAGAAGAGGGTGTCGCCGATCGGTCCGCTGGATTCGATTCGCAAGGTGTCACCTGCGGTGCCGGAGAGACTGGAGCCGACGATCGTGTCATTGGCGGCAAGGGAAGCATACTGAAAGTCAAAGAGATTGCCTGTCGAGCCAAGACTATCGGCTGATCCATCTAGGTAGAGCGATCCTGAATCGTAATCATTCTGATAGATACTGACCGATCCGGCACCACCGAAGATAGAGCTGATTCCGGCATGGCTCGCGTCCAGACCAAGAATGACCGAGGAGCTGCCGTTGAGTGAGAGAGCTGAGGCCGAGCCGAGGGAGACCGTGGCAAAGGCGGAGTCATTCAGCGTCGAGGCACCCAGGACATTCAGGGTATCGGAGCCGCTGCCCACGATCGTGTCGTTGGCAAGCGGTGCAACGGTCGTGCCAAGCGTATCGACTACGAGGTTCTGGAAGAGGATGGGATCCGTGGTGCCAGCGATGTCCGAGAAGACCACCGAGCTGACTCCATCGAAGTTGAAGGTCTGATTCTGGAATGTGTAACCACCCACATCGGGCCCTCCTCCACTGCTATAACCTGAACCAGTCAGCGTCACAGGGGAGCCAATTTCTCCACCCTGGGCATCATAGGCAGTTGCCGTGAAGTAATCTGAGTTAGAAAGCTGGGCAAAGCTTCCTGACTCAAGAGTAAAGGGATTCATATTGGACGAGCTCAGCGTCCATGAGGTGCCGTTGGCATTCTGTACGTAATACTGATAGTTGGAGTACGTGCCAGAGTAAGAGCTGCCGGAAGTGTACGAGTATGAATAGTTCGATTGGTTTGCATTGCCGAAGGAGAGACCTCCTTGGCTCGAGAGGGCACCGCTGCCGCTGAAGGTCAGATTCTCATTGATCGGGGCCGGAGGCGTCGTGAAGGAGGGCACTGAGAGGAGATTGCCACTCCCTGCATGGATGTAGCTGGCCAGAGTGTCGCCTGCGCCCTGCGTGATCGTGTCGTTGTCCCCACCAAAGACCGAGGTGATTCCCGCCTCTACCGCAAGGCTGCCGAGGTAGGCCGAGGAGCCGCCAGAGAGCGAGAGCGCTACACCACCCGAGAAACTATCATTCGCAAAGACCGAATCATTGACTGTGCCGGCATTACTGATGATCAGAGTGTCATTGGTACCGCCCGAGATCGT
>CAIKYN010000354.1 GCA_903831635.1 uncultured Spartobacteria bacterium | reverse complement strand
CTGGTTTTTTCTCTGGCCCTATTTCTGTTCCGCACTCCGGGGAACGTCCGCAATATGGCCTCTGGGTGCCGCGATTATCTGCGTATTGTACACCATTAATGTATCTGAATTCTATCTTCCGACGACATGGGCGATCCTTGGATTAGCATGGCGAAGCCTGAATGACCCGTCGATCGCGTGACAGGGTTCTTAAAAAGATGATGCTGATGACATCCTACTCTATAGTGATCGTTTCAGCTAATCGTCCTGAGGTTTTGAGAGAGACGCTTCATTCGATCAGCAGACAATCTTATCAAGCTGAAGAAATTATCCTTATTCTCAATTCTAAAGCAGATCTTCCCAACCCCATGATGGGTTCATCTTATGTCATTCACTATTCAACTGAAAGCCTCACTAAGAAGCGCAATTTAGGAATCATCCTTTCTCAAAAGAGCTCCGATTCCATTCTTTTCCTTGATGACGATGTAGAACTCCACCCTGACTATGCCGCTGAGGCTTGCAGTTATCTGGAATCCCATCCAGAGGTTCTTGCATTAAGTGGCCAGGTTCTCGCAGACCGATGGATGCCTCGCGCACAAGCGAGAGAAATAGTATCCAAAACAATTCCTCCTCCTGCATTGTTTCGTTCAACTGGTAAACATTGGATTCTTTATGGCTGCAACATGCTCATCCGTAGAGAGATCCTAATGGAGGAATCTTTTGATGAAAATCTCCCACTTTACTCCTGGGGAGAGGATTATGAACTTTCTATCAGGATTGCTAGAAGAGGGCTCGTGGGACGACTTTCGAGTCCAATATGTCTCCATTTGAAAGCTCCAGCGGGCAGATTAAAGCGTGAGGAACTTACTTGGACAATGATCGCCAACAGCTACTACTTTTTGCAAAAAGGTTCCATTCACACATCACTTCTGAAGGGATATTTTCGTTTTTTTTACTGCACAGCAAGACTGATTACTCAACAGTTTCTCCAAGATATTCTAGAACTAAGGAGCGGATTCCCTGGAACACGAGGAGGAATTCGTGCCTTAAGCGACCTTGTTTTAGGCAGACTTCACCCTTTACGTCTCACCGAAATAGTCAAGTCATGAGTCTCGATTCAGAACACTGCCTCACATTCTCGCTGATCATTCCCACAAAAGGGCGAGTCAGTGAAGTTCGAGATCTTCTGCATTCACTCAAACAACAGAATTTTCAGGACTTTGAGATCATCGTTTCAGATCAGAACGAGGATAATCGCCTGCTGCCGATCATTAAGGAATCGGGATTGGATAAGAGGATTATTCATCTCAAAAGCTCCGGGGGTATATCGGCTGCGAAAAATGAGGGACTAAATGTGGCTAGGGGGAAATTTATCGGCTTTCCAGACGATGACTGCCGCTACCCACCCGATTTGCTTGAAAAAGTATTTCATTTTTTTGAATCCCATCCGGAATATGGAATGCTTTCTGGAAGATCCTATTCCGATGATGGATCCGATAGTGTTTCAAAGCATGCCACCCAGAGTGGAGAGATCCAAAAGTTCTCGATTTACTCTCAGTGTATAGAGTTCGCTTTTTTCGTTCGACGTGGCTCTTTGGGTAAGCTCCGCTACGATGAGCTGATGGGAGTGGGAGCTCTCTCCCCATGGAATTCGGACGAGGGTCCGGATTTGATTCTTCGCCTCATGCAAGAGGGTATACGCGGCTTTTATGAGAGAGAAATCGGGGTTTGGCATCCCAGACCTGTGACAACAATCTCTGAAATAACACTCCGCAGAACATATGCATATTCCTGTGGTAGTGGTTATTTTTTAAGAAAACATCACTATCCATTCTGGTATTTCCTGTACCTGATTTTGAGGCCCTCCGCTGGTGTTTTTTTGGGAGCGGCTAGGTTTGATGACCTAGCCTGTCGCTTCTACTGGTTAAAGATTCGAGGCAGAATCACAGGATATCTAGGTTATCAGAAAACTTCTAAAAAAAGCGATTTAGCTCTGCGTCTCCAAGACGCATCCGTCACTCCATCGCATGGCTCACTAGAAAAGGCCTCTGTGATTGTGATCAACTACAATAACGGGAATTTTCTTAAAGAGTGCATTGAGAGCGCACTCAATCAATCGTACCGCAACTGTGAAGTCATCGTCGTGGATGATGGGTCAACGGATCATTCTAGGGAAATCATCGGGATCTATGGAACTCAGATTCATTCCGTGATCCAGTCGAACAAAGGGCAGATGGCGGCTTATCAGTCGGGATTAGCCGTCAGCTCAGGGCAAACAGTTCTTTTTCTTGATTCAGATGACTACCTCCATCCCGATTGTATCCGCCGGTGTATGGAGGTCTGGTCACCAAACATATCGAAGATTCATTTCTACCTTGAAGTGGTCGATGAGAACGGGCATTCACTCTTTTCACGAGTTCCTACAGGCTCACTTGATTCAAAAGATGCCAAAAAACAGATGGAACTATACAGCTCCTATTCCTCCCCTCCGGGAAGCGGTAATTTATTTAGTGCAGATTTTCTTAAAAGAATTCTCTTAGGTTTAAATCCAGAGGAACTAAGACAAAGTGCCGACGCTGTTCCTATTTATGCCGCTCCCTTTTATGGTATCATTTCAAGCATCCCAGAGATCCTTGGCTACTATCGGCGACATACCTCTGCTAATACATCGCTAAAAGCCGATTCAAAAAAAGAAAAAATAAAAACCTGGCTCCTCAAAGAGCATTGCCGTGATCTACTGCGGGATAAATCATGGAGAAGCGTCGTTGAATCACCACCAATGAAGACTGGGTTCTATCTTAAAGAACCAACACGTTTTAAAAGACTTATCTGTTATTGCCGTCTTAATAATTATAAAGGATACGAGGACGAAACCTTGAATAAAAAAGATTTAATATTTCTGGGAACTAAAAGTATTTTATCATGGGAATCTTTTACAATCATTCAGAAGTTGATAATGATAACATGGATGATACTTCTAACTTTACTTCCTTTAGAATTATCAAATTTGCTTATTGGACCAGCTTTATTTAGAGAACAGAGATTGAGTTTTCTAAAATATATAAAGCCAGTTTATCGATGAAAATCTCAGTTATCATCCCATTCTATATTCGTACGGAACTTCTGAGAGTTTCCGTGGGCAGTGTCTTGAGTCAGACCTACCCTGTTCATGAGATTATCCTTGTGAATGATTGTTCACCTGAAAAATGCGACTGGATTAGTAAAGAGTTTCCACAGGTGAAAATTTTAAAGACGGAAAAAAACAGCGGTTCTGGAGCAGCAAGAGTTTTGGGTGTAAACCATGCTACCGGAACACATGTTGCATCTCTTGATTGCGATGATTTCTGGTATTCAGATAAACTTGAGAAACAGGTTTGCTTTTATAAAAATGTCAATGATCCATCAGGTATTTACTCTCATAGGCAGCATGTACGTGAGTCAAAGGATATCATTAGTATTAGACCGACTATTCTCCCCATAATTAACGAACCAATCTGCGAATATCTCTACGTTCGAAATGGTCTTGTGCAGACGAATACTCTTTTTATGCAGAAATCGGTCTATCTCGAATCTGCATTTCACCATGACGTACCTGTTACTGATGATTGGGAAATGGTTATTGTAGGCGAGTCACTTGGTCATCAAATCTACATGCAGGAAGATTCTCTCTCTCAATGGAATTGTTTACAAAGTGATAGCCGAGAAAGTTCCACTTTTTCGACTGATTATTATTATACTCAGATTGAAAGAATGAAGGGATTGATTACTGCAAAAGCTGCAAAAGCTATGTTGGCGCGGAATCTGGCTCCACGCCATATGGCAAACAATAATTACACGCTTGGAATCAATCTTTTATTAGAAGCTTTTTTAAGTCGTTCTTTATCCCTCAGACAGATTGGGCAGATTTTTATGCTTCATTATTTTCCCTTTTTCTACCGTCGTTTAGCATTAATTAAATCATACGTTTACCAGCAATAAATATAGTTATATTAGTTTTTTTAAAGTATGAGATGAAGTTAATTTCATACATTAGCAAACCGCAGGATGACTCAGATCTTTTTCAACTCACGTGCTCTTCTTCAACCCCTAACTGGGGTTCAGAGGTGCGTGCAAGAATGGAGCAAGTGTGTTGGGCATGATCTCCATGCAGTGAAGCCATCTTCCAAGAGTTTTGCCAGTGGAATGAAAGGGCACCTCTGGGAACAATTCTCTCTTCCGTCTCGGATTCGTGACAATCTCTTATGGAGCCCAGCAAATACCGGACCGCTTTCAGTTCGCAACCAGGTAGTCACGATCCATGATGCCTCCACTCTCGATCATCCGGAGTGGTTCAACCGATCATTTGCCTCAGTTTATCAGTTTCTCTTACCTCGACTTGCTCAGAGAGTGCTTGGAATCACGACAGTTTCACAATTTTCGAAGGAGCGCCTTCTTCATTATTTCAAGATTCCCGAGGAGTGCATTCAGGTTGTTGCCAATGGAATTGGAAGGGAATTCCAAAAAGTCGAAGAGGAACAGGTACTAAAGACCAAAAAAATACTGGGTATTAATCGGCCCTATTTTCTCTATGTCGGATCGATCGACCCACGCAAGAATTTGAAAACTCTTTTCAATGCTTGGCAAGCAGCATCTCTAAATGACTTCGAACTCATCATCGTTGGTGCCAGAAACACCATCTTCGATCAGGATGCACTTCACACCTGTGAGAAGGGAATCCGTTTCCTTGGGCGTGTTCCGAATGATCTGCTCGTTCCTCTTTATTGCGGGGCCTATGCATCCATCGCTCCCTCACTTTACGAAGGATTCGGGCTCCCACTCTTGGAGTCGCTTGCGTGCGGAACACCCTGCATTGCCTCGGATATTCCTCCTCACCGTGAAGTGGGGGCGGATTCCGCAGTCTATGTGAATGCAAATTCCCATTCAGACTGGACTGAAGCCCTCAGAGGGGCAGCCAAGTGGACCACAGAAAAAAGAGAGCTTCTCGGAATCAATGGTCTTGAAAGAGGCTCACTATTTTCATGGGAATCCTCTGCAGCATCTCATTTGAGAATTCTGGAGTCTTTTGCAAGGAACCTTGAGTCTTCTGGGCCAAGAAAAACTAACTCATTTAAAAAGCACACTTTTCATAAAAATCCTGAAGAAGAATTAGTGACATTGATGGGGCGCGACTATCTTAAGGGTAGAAAAATTGGCAAAGTTGGACTGGGATTTCTTCTTCTCAGGGATCTTTTCATCGACTCGATCTTTTCAGTCAAAAAACTCCCTCTTCCCGAGTTGCACTCGCTCCGGGAAATCTGCATCTGCAAGAGTGACCACCTAGGAGATCTGCTCATGGCGACTCCTTTTCTACGAGAACTTCGCTCAAAGGCTCCCGATGCAAGAATCACGCTTTTGGTTTCTGAAAACACTTTGGAACTAAGCCATATTCTCAAGGAGCAAGGTTTAATCGATGACTCTCTCCCCTACACACCCTTCCTGCTTAACAGGCAAAAACATAGTCTGGTGACCAAAATATCCAATGAATGGAGACAACAGTCACAGGTTGCTCGGACATTCAAGGATCGTTCTCTCGATCTCTTCATCGACCTTCGAATTCATTCTCCCAATGCATGGCATTTGGGCATCATGACTGGGGCAAAGTACCGACTTGGCTTTGGCTTGAGGGGAATGTCAGGAAGCTATCATGGTCTCCTGAAGCACAATTCCCTGCAATCTGTACCTCAAGTCTACCTTGATTGTTTACCAAAGAACCAGAGACGATCCGCCATCTATTTGAAGCCAATTTTGGAGAGTGTTCTGATTGAAAGTAAAATCTTATCTCGTCTTCCCCAGACACCTTTTGTTGTTGTTCAAGCAGTAGCTGGAGAGCCTGCACGCAACATGGATCCAAGAGATTGGCTTGAGATCTGCGAGGCCATAAGCCGGCATGCTCCAATTGTTATGTTGGGTGAAGCACTACCAGCGAAAGTCATGCAGAAGTTTGAGTGCCTGCCTTCCGTTACCACCCTCATGGGAGAGACCTCCATTAGAGAGGCTCTAGGGGTTATCAGTCTGAGCTGTGGAGTTATCTCTGTCGACTCGTTTGCGGCTCATGTGGCTTTAGCTTATGAAAAACCGGTCGCCATTTTGATGAAAGAAGGTTTCAGCAACAGAAAGTCCTATCCGCAAAAAAATGCCAACCTCCACTTCGTTGATTCCCACAATATTTGTGCTGATAGCATCATTGGTTTTTTGGGACTGAGTGAAAAAGTTAGATTTTGCCCGTGAAGCACCTTACACAGAAGCGATCAGTCACCCTTGCCCATCACTGGTTGGTGGGGATGCGGGGCGGAGAGAAAGTCTTGGAACAATTCTGTATTCTCTTTCCAGACGCACCCATCACGACGCTAGTTTCTGACACGGAACGTCTCAGCGACTTACTACAATCTCGCCGCATTCTAAATTCCTCCCTTCAATATCTGGGTGGAAAGAAATTCTATAAACAGATGATGCCCCTTTTCCCCATGGTGATCCCGATGACATCAGTTGGAGAGGAAGGGGGGATCGTCCTTAGTTCGGATGCCTCTGTGATCAAGGGATTCCGAATTGCTAAGAATGCCATCCATATCTGCTACTGCCACTCCCCACCTCGTTATCTCTGGGACCTTCAGAAGACATACGAGGAACGATCTGCCGGAATGGGATTTCTGGCACGTACGGCATTCCGCTTGGTGGTTCCATTCGTCAGGGACTTTGATAGAAAAGCCGCTGAAAGGGTAGATCATTTCATTGCGAATTCCCGCTTCGTTCAGCAGAGAATCCGCCGGTTTTATGGACGCGATTCGGAGGTGATTCATCCTCCGGTGGAGGTGGATACTTTTAACCCAACCCACTCGAGGGAAGACTTTTACCTAATCGTATCGGAACTGACACCCTACAAAAGAGTGGACTTGGCGATCGAGGCGTTCCGCGGATTCAAAGGACGACTGATCATCATTGGAGACGGACCGGAGGGAAGCCATCTCAGAGCCACTGCTCCGCAGAATGTGACTTTTTTAGGCAGGCAGTCATTCGCGATCCTCAAGGATCATCTCCAGCGTTGCCGTGCTTTTATCCATCCGCAGATCGAGGACTTTGGGATCACCGCAGTCGAAGCCATGGCAGCTGGAGCTCCCGTGATCGCATACCGGGAAGGAGGTGCGCTGGAGACTGTCATCGAGGGAACGACCGGAATGTTTTTTGATCATCAGTCATCGGAAAGCCTTAAGGCTGCTTTGATGGAATTTGAGCGAGAATTTAAAACAGACTCCCAGGCCTCCAGCACTCATGCGCAGCGCTTTTCTCAAGAGAGATTCTGCAATGAAATAACGGATTATATAAATAAAAAGATCCATGATCGATAATATTGAAAGTCTCATTGGGATATCAATTGCGACGAAAAATCGCTGGGAAGACCTCGCCGTTACACTCGATCAACTCAAGAATCAAGGGCTTGAAGGTTGTCAGACCGTTGTTTTTGATGATGGTTCCGATGACCCTGTGACTCCTGCATTCAAAAAAAAGTATCCTTGGGTTACATGGGAAAGAAGTAGCACCAGTCTTGGATCTACTTCATCAAGAAATGCCATCGCGAGAATTCTTTCTACACCATTAATACTCCAATTAGATAACGATTCATTTCCTATTTCTGGCAATCTTCTCCAAGCAGCAAGGGATTTGATCATTGAAGAAAAAGTTGCGATATTATCCTTTGAAATCACGATATCAGAAAAACTTTTAAAAAAGATTTCTGAAACATTTTATCATCATACTGCAGTTCGTGATTTTGTTGGTTGTGGTGCTTTAATAAAAAGAAAAATCTTTTTGGAAAACGGTGGCTATGACGAAAGAATGGGGTTTTATGGAGAAGAACAAGAATTATGCCTTAGATTAATAAAAAAAGGATACATAATATTATATTATCCTTCGTTAGTAATAAAACACTGCATCTCCACGAAGGAGAGAAACTTAAGTTATAGAACGAGATTAAATACACGTAATGAAATCCTAATTTCAATATGGCATTTCCCATGGCCAGAACCACTCCTCAGACCTTTGAGGGTTTTGTTTGCCGGATTTCGAAATCCTATTTGGAGAAAATACCCTATGTCACTTTTTATGGGATTTATAGACTCTATTCAGAGTTTCGGTTCAAAAAAAAGGACCCCTCGACTATCATGGAAAGAGTATATGGATTGGAGAGCTCTTCCCTATAATTTTCAACTGAGAGGAAAGTCTTAATCTCATAAAAATGAAAATTCTTCACATCGTTAACCACACAAAGCCATTGAACGGCAATGTCAATGTGGCAGTCGATTTGGCATGTACTCAAGCCCAAATGGGGCACTCCGTAAAACTAATCAGTCAAGGGGGGTATTTTGACGAGGTACTTTCAAATAGCAGCGTAGAACATATTAAAGTCGATTTTACAAGACGTCCTCTCACCCTACTCAAGGCGTTACGGGACCTATGGATTACATTGAAAGATTATCAACCGGAGATTGTCCATGCCCACATGATGACCGTGGCTCTCTTATCATTCTTATTCAGGCCCTTTTTTAACTTTAGACTCATAACCACAGTCCATAATGAATTCGAAAAGTCTGCTATTTTGATGGGAGTTGGTGATCTCGTGGTGGCCGTCAGTCAAGCCGTTGCTAACAAGATGGTTGATCGAGGAATTCCTTACTCGAAACTCCGTGTCGTTATCAACGGGGTCATCGGGACTCCTCGTCTAAGTTCTACCCTCCCCTCCCCAAAACCTCTCAGCCATCCAGCCGTGATTTATGTGGGCGGCCTTCATCCCCGCAAGGCTGTTGATGATCTCATCGAAGCCTTTGCCATTACCGCACATCGGATAACAAAAGCGCATCTTTACATCATCGGGGCCGGCCCCTGCCGGGATGCCTATGAAAAGCAAGCAGCTGAAACAGGAGTAACCGATAGAATCATCTTCTGCGGAGGAGAGATGGATCCCCGCACCTATTTGCTAAGTGGTGACCTCTTTATTCTCGCCTCCCATGCCGAACCGGGAGGGCTTGTCATCGCAGAAGCACGCAGCTGCGGATGTGCCGTCATAGCTACTCAAGTCGACGGCATACCCGAAATGCTCGAGGGAGGTAAAGCCGGCCTGCTAGTTCCCTCAAAACGCCCAGACCTGCTAGCAGAATCGATGATCCAAGTCCTTAGTGATGAGCAGATCTTGACCGATCTCAAGCAGCGCTCACTCCGTAATATCGACTTCTTTATAATCGAACGAGCAGCAAAGGATTATCTCGCAATCTACGAAGAAGCCTTGTCCGTAGACTGAGAAGCCCGATTATCTGTCTGTCACTATATCGAAAACATTTTGTTGTGAAATTTCCGGAATTTAGCACCTCAATTCAGCGCGTGTTCAGAAATTTCGCTGCGAATGCGCTGGGGCAACTCATGAACGGCGTTTATCAAATCGTTTCCGTACCCTTTTTTCTTCATTGCTGGGGAAAGCAAGAGTACGGGGAATGGATCGTCCTGTTTTCCATACCAACCATTGTCTGGTCTTTGGAAGGAGGGCTCTCGGGTGTTGCTAATAATAGGATGACTGTTGCCAGCGCGACTGGTGATTGGGAATTGGTGAACTCCATCTTCCAGAACGTCCTGCTGGCCCAAGGCATTCTAACGATTCTCATTATTGTTGCATCAGTGGGCCTCGTCTCGTTCATGAATCTCCATGAGGCATTGAACTTCTCAAAGATAACGGGATCCGAAACCTCCATGGTCTTTCTTCTATTGATTGGGTTTATGCTATCCAGCTTTTATATCAACCTTTTTCGGGCTGGGTACCGCGTGATGGCCCAAGAGCATCGGGGAGTGATGGCCAATAATCTGATCCGTTTTACCGATTTTTGCGTGACATTATTGGTCGTTACTGTTCATGGCACTCCGCTTCTCATGGCAATGGTGATCATGGGCAATGCACTGCTCTGGAGTATGCTGCTGTATCTGGATGTTCGGCGTGTTGCGCCAAAACTAGAATTTGGCGTGGCCCGAGCTTCCTGGCAGCAGTCAAAATCGATTATAAGGGATGGACTTCCCCTACTGGCAGGACAGGCATGTACAGCTCTCTTCCTGCAAGGATACCCGCTGATCATTAACCGCATTCTTGGCGCATCAGCCGTCGCATCATTTGTAACGATACGAACGATCAGCAGGACACTCCTCTTGCTGAATCAGGTGATTGCCACCTCATCTGCCCCGGAAGTCTCTCGTAGCTATGGGAAAAAAGATTGGTCCGTCTACTTCAGGCTTCTTAAGGTGATGATGATTTCAGCTCTGAGCGCCGGTTTAGTCACGATACTCGGGCTATCCATTCTTGGACCATGGATCATCGGTCTTTGGACAGGGGGCAAAATTGAGGTCGATCATCCCTCCATGATCCTGTTTTCGATCAGCATCGCTCTGCAGGGTATTTGCGGGGTCGGCAGTGTCATCCTTGTCTGCAGCAATATGCACCATCTCTATAACTACCTATATTTAGTGATAACAGCGCTCTCTTTAGCGCTGGCATATTTAATGATGCCATATCTGGGCTTCATCGGGGCTCCAGGAGTCATGGTCATACAGGACACAGTTTTATTGATCCTTATGTTTGCACTTTTACGGATAAAACTAAAACAGCTACCATTTTTGGAATGCGAACGAATTTTCAACTTCGACTATTACAAAGTCAAATTACTAACATTATTCAAAAAATAGGCATTGCTCTGTATGTCAAAAGGATAGAGCTATATCAATGAAGTAAATGATCTATCACAATCAATCCTTACAAATGACGGGAAGGATAACCCACTTGGATTCATTGCGGGGAATTGCATGTTTACTTGTTGCCTTAGAACATTCATTGCTATGCTTTAATAAGAGCTGTGCGACCCTTTTAGGAATATCTCCCGTACTTTTTTTCTTTCTTCTGAGTGGTTTTGTTTTGAGTAGATCACTTATTAAATATGAAGCTCTGAATGCACGCGATACCGCTGGTTATTTTGTTAGGAGGGTATTTCGACTCTATCCTGCTATACTCGTAGCTTTGATTTTTTCTGCATTTTCGGCAAACTATTTTTATAAGATACCTTCGGACTCAATCAGAGCCTCTCCATGGTTACAAGAATCATTGTGTAATGCCACATCTGTAATTAGTGGAAAGCAATATTTATCTAGTTTTCTTTTAAAAAACGTTTCTTTAGATCACCCGCTCTGGTCTATAAGGGTGGAGTTATTATGTTCTTTTTTATTGCCTTTTATTATTATAATTTCAAAACCGGGCGGCAGTATACTACGTACTACAATTTTATTAATTACATGTCTATTATTATTCAAAACTTACAATTCTAATATTTATTATTCACCCATTGGCTTTTTAGGATTTCTATTGCCATTTTATCTAGGATACCTCATTGCAGAGAATGAAAAACATTTGGTGTGTATTAGTTCTATAAAATCTTTGATGATTACAGTATTAGCTTTAACTGTTTATCTAATTGGATTTTTATACAAAGAACAGGTTCTTCTTTGCTTTGGAATGTCTATACTATTAACAATTTTAATTCCATGCAAATGGGTATTTTTACTCAAAATCCTTAAAAGTTCAATTTTAGAGTTTCTAGGAAAGATTTCTTTTAGTTTTTACTTACTCCATACTCCTATTCTAATGATTACATTCTGTGCCTTCTCAAATCTAAAACTTCAAAAAATCTATTCTTCGATTGATATTATCAATAGTTTATGGATATTTATTATTTCTGTATTTTTAACAATCCCACTTGCAGCACTCTCCGAGCGTTTCGTTGAAGTCCCGATAAATGCCATTGGGCACCGCTTGTCCAAGGCTATAACTCATATCCCTGAGTAAATTTATTTATATTTAATAAATTAAAACATTTTTTACTTAAATAGATATTGTTCGCCGATCTACAACGAATGTGAATCATCGGGAATCAACATCCTTAACCTCCCAGCACATTGGAATTGGTATTACAACCAAGGATCGATGGGACTGCCTATTCCTCACTCTCTCTCGTATCGAGGAGTTGGGAATGGCTGTATTTGAGACTATTGTGATTGATGACGGCTCTCTCACGCCTGTCTCTCCGAAGATGATGGAACGATTTCCTTGGGTACATTTTCTTCGCTCGGAGTCTTCCTTGGGATTGATCAGTCAGCGCAACCGTCTTGCTTCACTTCTCTCATGTACTTACATACTGGGTCTGGATGATGATTCCTTTCCTCTATCAGGAGATATTTTTGAAGCAATGGAATGGATGCAAAATCACCCCGAGGTTGTGGCCTTGGCATTCAGGGTACAATTTCAGGATAGTTCAGAAACAGGATCGGCTCCCTCACAAGTTCCTTTTTCAGTACGTGATTTCATAGGATGCGCAAACATGATTCATCGATCCCTCTTTGTGAAAATAGGAGGATATGAGGAGCGACTTAGTTTTTTTAATGAAGAAGCTGAGTTTTGCCTCCGTGCTATTCAGTCCGGTTATGAAATCCATGCCTATCCCGCTGTGGTAATTCAGCATAATGCGAGCCCCATCGGTCGAAACTTTGCACGTCGCGCAAGAACATTCATTCGAAATGAGATGCTCCTAGCGCTTTGGTATTTTCCTCTGTCCGAATCTCTGCTGCGCTCTCTCCGAATACTTCCGGCCATTCTGCTCAAGAATCCCGAATGGAGAAATTATCCCTTTCATTTGGCGTTAGGCTATTTTGAGGCACCTTTTCGATACCTCACTTGGTCGAAACCTAGAAAGCGTTTTACGGCGTCGGAATATCAAGACTGGAAGGCACTGCCCAGCTCATCGTAGGTATTCATGGAATCAATAAATTCCAAAAAGTTATGATCCATGATTTAGAAAAAGTCGGATTCGCCATTGAGGATGCCGATGTCTGTATCGTGGGAGCCGGAGCTGCCGGAATCTTTCTGGCAATCGAGATGGCGCGCTCTGGGAAGAAGGTGCTTCTATTGGAGAGTGGAGGTCGGCTGGAGGAACCTCCCACCACCGACCTTTATCGCAGTGAAGTCGGAACCCTGCCTCACAAGGGGATCCACGAAGGACGTCACCGCGTCTACGGGGGAAGCACAATTCGTTGGGGTGGGCAAATCCTGGAGCTCTTTGAACATGACTTTCAAAGCCGACAGTGGATCAAAGGTAGTGGCTGGCCAATCTCCCAGCATGAGCTGACTCCCTATTACGAACGCGCCTTGAGATTACAAGGAGTGGCGAATGTCACCCGGGATGATAAGGAAGTATGGAGGGAAGTGGGACTGTCTCTATGTGATCTGGGCGACGACCTCATTCCCTTTTTCTCTCGCTGGTGTCAGGAGCCTAATTTTACCAAACTTCACGGGAACGAGCTAAAGATGAGCAACCTTCTGCACGTCTATCTCCATGCCAATGCGATTGAGCTCTTACTGTCAGAGGATAATGAAACCGTGACGGGAGTACGATGCCGTACACTCTCGGGTCGAGAGAAGATCTTTTCGGCAAAAGACTTTGTCCTATGCCTGGGAGGCATTGAAACAATTCGTTTCCTTCTCCAGCCCCATGCAAACGGGCACGCACCATGGAATCAGAACCATTGGTTAGGAAGGCATTTTCAGGATCATTTGGATGTCTACTGCGCAGAGTTGATAGACATCGACACTGGGTGCTTCTACGATTTTTTTGATCACATCTGTCGCAGGGGTTATCGATACGAACCGAGGTTCCGGCTCACGGAGGCAGTACAACGCCGTCACGGATTACTGAATGTGGGGGGCATGGTCTTCTTCGAGGATCCGCCAGGAGCTCAACGTCATCAAGTCTGGCAGACGATGAAGCGACTACTGAGAGGTCGCCATCAGGAAATCTCCTTCAAGGATATGCAGATACTTGTGGGCAATCTGCCCACACTTCTAAAACAATTGGCACGATACAAAATTCAAGGACGCTCCTACAATCCGGAGAGTCTTGTCAGGTTTCGTTTGCGCGCTTTTTGCGAACAGGAACCACTAGGCGAAAGCCGTGTTTCCTTGTCCATGGATCAGGATGCTCTCGGTCAGTATCGCACTCGTCTCGACTGGAAGATATCCGACCTAGAATTACGGACTCTCCAATATTTTGTTTATGCAGTCACCGAATCCTTTGCAAAACTAGGACTGGCCCGAGTCATCCCAGATGCCGATCTGATGAATCATCCCGAACTTTTTGTGTCGAAAGTCATGGATAGCTATCATCATATGGGGGGGACACGCATGGCCGCTTCATCTGATAATGGTTTCGTAGATCCAAACCTCAAAATCTTTGGGACAAGAAATGCATTTGTTTGCAGTAGCTCTGTATTTCCTTCTTCGGGGTTCTCAAATCCGACCCATACACTACTGGCTCTTACATGCAGGTTAGTAGAACATCTTGTAAGCAATAATAATTAAAATATAATACATATTAGAGTTGAAAACTCAAAACTCACAAATTACTAGAAGAATTAAGCATCTTGATTCACTGCGCGGTATAGCGTGCCTGATGGTTGCATTTCATCACACTCAAAGTTGCTTTGGAAAAAGCTATACAATTCTGTTAGGAATTTCTCCGGTACTATTTTTTTTCGTACTTAGCGGTTTTGTTTTAAGCAGATCTCTATTAAGAGATAACCAATTTAGCATGCGATATTTAATATGCTATATTGTCAAAAGATTTTTCCGACTTTATCCTGCAATCATATTTTCATTAACGCTTGCAATATTTGCAGCTAAAATCATTTATTATGTTCCTTCAAATAAAATTTGTGCTCCAGATTGGTTGTATAATTTTTTGAAAAACGCTGAAGCAATCACATTGTCAAATCAATACATGAGTAGCTTTCTCCTTAGTAATGTTTCACTCGATAATCCTCTCTGGTCTATCAGAGTTGAGTTTTTATGTTCCTTGCTACTACCTTTTCTTATCATGATAACACAATTACGATTCTGTAATTTAAAGTTAGTTTTATTTACTTTAAGCGTATTAGTTTTTTACATAATATTTAGATATTATAATATCTACGACATTACCGGGTTTATTGGATTTATATTTCCATTTTATTTTGGTTTTTTTATTGCTTACTATGAAAAATATATGGAACTTATAACAAATTATAATACCCCAATAATACTCTTATCTTGTTTAGTTGTTTTTCTACTATCTTGTTATTTTAAGCTTTATGTTGTATTGTGCTTCGTAATAGCCATGTTTCTTTATGTTTTGGTACCATGTAGATCAGAATTGATATTGTATTTACTAAATAAAAGATTCTTTCTTGCATTAGGAAAGATATCTTACAGTTTTTATTTAATTCACTCTCCAGTGCTGCTATCTTTGTATTGTCTACTTTCAAGATACAGCTCGATTTTTAAAAATCTGCCAGTTTATCTATCTACAATACTACTTTTCCTCTTATCAGGACTCTTCACAGCTATTATTGCTAATATTTCAGAGAGATTTATAGAAATGCCATTTAATACCACTGGTCATATAATAGCAGCTCTCATTGAGAAAAAAGAGTTGAAGGTAAGCTAGTTTTTCAAAATATTCTTTTAGCAGCATCCCAAGAAAATATTATACAAGAAATATATCGGAAGTTATTTTATATTGTAATATATTTTACCGTATTTATATTTTAATTATGTGCACGTTCATAGAATTAATAATTTTTTATATAATTTAATTAGCAAATGATTATAGGATATATTCATATTTGGCAAAAGTCCGGATGGGAGCAGATCTTTGATTTGATTTTAAAAAGTCTCAAGGAAAGTCGTCTCTATGATCAAACTCTAGAAATAAGAATTGGGATCGTCTCTGATAACGCAATTTTTCATAGAAATAACTGTTTGGATGATAGAAAATTCAAAATAATTTATAACGGTCATTCAGAAGAGTGTGAACGACCCACACTTCTTCATATGAGAAGTTCATCCGAATTGGATCCCCCATCAACTTTGTACTGGTATCTTCATACCAAGGGAATCAGTCATCTTGGTACCGACATTGAATCTAATGTAATTGATTGGGTTAAAATGATGTTATACTGGAATGTTGAAAGGTATCAAAATGCAGTTGAAGCCCTTTTAACATATGACACCTATGGCTGTAATTATAACTTCAAACACTATTCTGGAAATTTTTGGTGGGCTACTAGGAATCATATAAAAAGATTACCTGATTTTATTGATAGCTATTATACAGCTCCCGAAGATTGGGTTTGTACCTTCTCTAAAAGGATTTTTTGTGCATTTAAAAGCGGTTATAAAGCTTATCACTACAAGTATCGTTTTCCTCGATCACATTATATTGGCTTCGGTTTATATTATCATAAGTTTATTGGCTATTATATAATCAGATGCAAAATTAAGATGCTTCGTTCACTAGGCCTTCATCAATAGCATATTAAGTACAAGCAATTATTAAACGTTGCAGCAAATCTCACTTACGGTCAGTGAAAATTTATCCTCAGGAGATGTTACTATAATCGATCGGAATGATACCATTCACTCAAGGTGTCCATTATGAATTGAGTTATTGTTATAATTTCCTTTTCCATTATTAAACTAATTATTCATCCCTGCCAAACTCTAACATAGTCGATATACATGTCGATCTTACCACCGTAGCGTGAAAGATCGACTGGCCACCCCCCTCCTAGAGCGAGGTTAATCATAAAGAAGAAGCGGTCGCTCTTTCCAAGAAGAGTGGTGGGATGTCGAGCCACCTCGATATTGTCACAATAGTAGATGGTATCACTATCTGTAATTTTGCAACCATAAGTGTGAAATGTTTCCCAAAAGGTTGATTTCCCGCCCAGTTGGTTCATGAGGATATAGAGATAAACCCCTGGCTGCTTGATTGCTGAATTCCAAGTGTGTGTTGCAACCATATAACCGACAGCATTCGGTCGATGCTCTCCGATACCCCCGTATGCCTCGACAACATCATATTCGTCTGCAGATTTGTCACTTCCTTTTAACGATCCTAAGTTAAGAAGCCAAAAAGCAGGCCAACTACCGGTTGCAGAGGGTCCCAGAAATCTGCATTCGAAATAACAAGGGGCAGACGCAGAAACCCCTGATCCATCCATTCCAACAGAGGAGAGAAAACCGGTACTCCCTTTTGATTCATCTGCCCGGATTCGAAGATAGGTATCAATTTGAGAAAAAGGTGAGTTGGAGGATTCGTGATCGGCAAAGCGGAAGGAACCAAAATCGCCTCCACCGGGCTTGTGGGAGCAATATGTCGTTCCTCGCCCTGTCGAGGAAATGGACAGAGGTTTTCTAAAGTCGTCCTGGAATATGACTTTCATCCCCTCTGCCTGAGGAGGGGGGATCTGGGGAATCCCCTGATCCCAAGCAATCCCACCTTTGTTGTAGAGCATGAGATTGCAACTATCCCAGTGGTATCCATCCGTAGAGGTGATTCTCAGCGTGATTGGTCCATGGGGATACTCATCGGCAGGAAAAGTGAAAAACGCTTTGCCCGTTTCATCAAATATTAAGCTCGTCACAACAGAGTCACTTCCGAATCCGGGGCCTTGCTTCCAGCATTGGACAACCCCGCAATCCATCCCCGGTGCGATCAAAGAGACCTTGGTAGCACCTGAAATCTTTGAATTGTAAGCAGGAGTTTCCACGGACATCAGAACGGGTGGAAGTTCGGGAACAAATCCTTTTCCCCATGAAATAGAAGCCCCCACTATCGAGATAAAAAATAGGGAGAAAATCAAAAAATGCCGGCTAATCTGCTTCATATTAGTTCTGAGGATTGGAATGACCAAGTCGAATAGGAGATCTTTACTAGGGAGTGTTGTGTACTACCAGGTGTTAAGAGTTAAATAGGTCATGTTGAGAGGCTCTCTAATACTTACGCACAGGTGGTTTGATCAAAAATGTTGCGCAAGCCATCATGAACCCCGTGATGGCGACGACGAAATAGAGTAAATGAAGCGGAATGGCTGCAATAGTCCCACCCCAACCAATGTTGTCCATTAAGAACAGGTAAAACCTCCTATTGAGTAAAATCACCACGAGAAGCGCGATAGTGGAAAAAATTAATGAGGTAGGGAAATAAAACGCGCTTACCAGTCCAGCAAGCGCCAGGATGCAAAGTATCGCACTCGCCCTCGAACGGTGGTCAACATTCAGGTTGTTTTCGATATTTCTATTTTGAAGCAGAAGCAGAGACCAAGGATAGGCTCGTCTCATTAGATCAGTTACAATCAGGTCATTCAGTCGCCACTTCTTGAGATGACAAACCTGCCATGAGGGATCCAGGATAATATCGTATCTGGCTGCACGAAGCCTGTAGCCGAGTTCGATATCTTCAATCGAGGGTTTCCTGTACTGCTCATCAAAACCACCGATTTCCTGAAAAGCCTCCGCATGACACACACCGCAGCCGGCCCAGAAGGTCTGAGCCATCCCAGGACTGCTTTGATGAGTGTAGTGGTGGAGGAGATTACGGTAGCGCGAAACGATGCCTCTGCTTGCCGGATGAGCATCGTAGGATCCGAAGGCGGCATTCGCTTCGGGATGGTTGGTCATAACGGTGATAATGCTGAGGATAAAATCGCTCTTTGGTTGTACATCGGAATCCAGAAATGCCAGAATGCTTCCTTTGGCTCTCTTCGCACCGGTGTTTCTAGCCGCAGAAACTCCCGGGCTTGAATCCAGACCAATGAAGTCAAAGCCGAATCCTTCTACGCACTTTCGAATATCCTTATTGGCACCATCCACAACGATAATGACTTCTCCTGGGGGCGGAATGAGTCCCGCCACAGCCTCCAGACAGCTGTGGAGCATCCAACCAGCTTGGTGAGCCGGGATAATGATGCTCACGTCGTTTGGTTGCATGGTCTTGGGAATAAAAATTTAAGATAAGATATTATTATAAAACAGTAGGATCTTCAGAAGAATTATTTTTCAAAAATAATTTGAAAAGGAAGTAAAAGCACCTATTTAGGAGGAATAACTCTTGAAAGCCGATTTTAATAACAGCCATGTGGCAGTCATTGGAGCAGGTCCTGCAGGTTTGACTGCAGCCTTTGAATTGGCGAAAAATGGCCTCACTCTAATCGTACTAGAGGCTTCCCCCTTTATAGGAGGAATTTCGCGAACCCATGTCTGGAATGATAATCATATTGATATAGGAGGGCACCGATTCCTTACCAAAAGCGCAGTGGTCAAGCATCTCTGGGAGGAGATGATGGACGAGCCCATGCTTCGGGTCCCCAGACTCTCCCGCATCTACTACAAGGGTAAGTTTTTTCAATATCCACTTCAGATTGGTAATACCTTAAGCAATCTTGGAGTGATTGAGAGCGTCCGGATGCTACTCAGCTACCTTTACTCCAGTATTGCTCCAATCAAGCCGGAGGATTCGTTCGAGGACTGGGTCAGAAACCGTTTCGGGGATCGTCTTTATCGCACATTCTTCAAGACCTACACCGAGAAGGTCTGGGGAATCCCCTGCACGGAAATTCGTGCGGACTGGGCTGCCCAGCGAATCCATGGTCTCAGCTTTGTTTCCGCAGTCATGAATGCTTTGCGTGATAGCGGAAGAGTGAAATCGCTCAGCATGACTTTCGACTATCCAAGACTGGGTCCCGGCATGCTTTGGGAATCTGCGGCCGGTAAAATCGAAAAAATGGGGGGCACAGTCATCAGAGAGGCTTCGGTAAAGCGCCTTCATCACTTCGAGGGTCGGGTCACGGCTCTTGATTTCGAACATGAAGGAAAAACCCACACGATCCACCCCAACCAGGTGATCTCTTCGATGCCGATCTCAACCCTCACAAAGATCCTCGATCCAGCCCCTCCAGAAATTGTGATCAATTCTGCTAGTGGGCTAAAATACAGGGATTTCCTGATCGTTGCACTTGCCTGCAGCAAGCCCGATGTCTTCCCGGATAACTGGATTTACATTCATTCCCCGGATGTTCGCGTTGGACGAATTCAAAACTTCCGAAATTGGTCTCCACACATGGTTGCACCTGATAATGAGACAACTCTTGGCATGGAGTACTTTTGTTCGCGCGGCGATGATCTCTGGACTAGGAGCGATACCGATCTCATTACGCTGGCCAAAAAAGAGATCTCATCGCTTGGATTGATTGCTGAAAGTGCACTCGGAGAAGGATTCGTCATCAGAGAACTCAATGCTTACCCTGTGTACGATGCCGAGTATAAGGCGCACGTGGACACTCTCAGGGCCTACTATACGACTTTTGCCAACCTGCAGACCGTGGGACGAAATGGTATGCACAGATACAACAACCAGGACCATTCAATGCTTGCGGGACATCATGCCGCACTGCGGCTCTTAGGGCGTCCGGAACTCGATCCGTGGGAGGTCAACACCGAACGATCCTACTACGAGGAGCAGATCCTAAATTCCGATGAGCGTCACAAGGCAACGGCTATTCTTGCCGCAGAAATCACGATGCCTCACGAAAAGTCATGAAGACAGTATCAGCTGGTTTTTGTCTCTGAAGAATGATTCTAAGAAGAAATAAATGCATCCCCTGAAAATAGAGGTCTAGGTTATTACTTAACCTCTGGGATTGAAAACGATGCATGGAGAGTCGGGGCTGGCTCGTATTCGTTATTTCCATCTTGAGTCACTACCACTTCTATCTTTCCCGATCCTGTAATTGTATAAGTGTCATCGTTGATTTGCATTGGTCCACTGACGATAGAAATAATCACAGGCAGTCCTGCAGTTGATTTGAACCTCATCATTGGATAAGTACCCGGTTTTGTCGGTGGAGCTATGTGGGGAAAGACGATCTTTTGAGTGAGTCTAGGATGAGTAGCTCCGAATAATTGTTTCGCGATCAACTGCTTCAAGTGTATCGGGTGAATACAAAAAACCACCCCTAGGATGAGAACTGCCAATAAACAAAAAAGAAATTTTCTGAGAGAAATTGATCTATTAAACGCCTTAGCCCCAGTAAGAAGTTCGTGATAGTTAAAAATCAGATGTTTTATGTGAACAGGAGCATTAATAGGCTCGGATGAATCATCATCATCGTCGGGGGCTTTTGAATCTTTGAGAGGGGTTCTTTTGCGTATTTCAGAAAGTTGAGCAGTTGCGCTTTTGATTTTTTTAAATGATTCACGACTTAAGAGGTTTTTCTTTTGAGGATTGATTGCAGAGCACTTTGAAAACCATTTTTTAGATTGTGTGAGGTTTTCATAATTCAAAGGGGTTTTCTTCAAGAAATGACGTCCCAAGTGATGCCATACTAGGATTTTTATATTGAGATTGAGATTATTGGATAACGATGTCTTCCCGAAAAAATGTTGGTCCGGATAGTGCTCGCACTGACTGGCAGTGATTTCAAACCACTTAAAAGATTCCTCTGCATCACCTTTTTTCTCGTAATAAAGCGCCAGTTCGAGAGTTGAGGGAACAAACCCTTTCTCTGAACTCACTCTAAGTATATCCAAAGCCATTATCTCGTTTTCGGGGCTTATTTTAAAGCCATGAAGGAGATTGATGGCCTTCAGATAAAGATCTATCTCATGATTATTAGTTGAGGACATATTTATCTATAAATTAACGTATAGTATAAAGTCACCAAGCTAGCGTATTTTTTTATAATCTCAATGGAAATATAGAGATATCCTTCATGCTAACTAGATCATTCGCTTTTCAAATACTCCTATTTCTGTACAAAATTGAGATCATGATTTCAGGCCGCGTCTCTTTGTTTGTATATCTCGAGAAGCGTCGTGCATTAGTAGAAAAATCGCTAGCATCGTGCATTCCTTCTGCTGCAACTCGTCCGGAGACCCTCCATCAGGCTATGCGCTATAGTCTGCTCGGTGGGGGGAAACGCTTGAGGCCCATTCTTGTCCTTTGTGCTGCCGAAGCCCTCGGGGACGATTCCGAATACGTGATCAGCAATGCTCTTCCTGCCGCTTGTGCCGTGGAACTCCTGCATATCTGCTCACTGATCCATGATGATCTTCCAAGTATGGATGATGATGACTTCCGACATCGGAAACCCGCAGCCCATAGGGTTTTCGGTGAAGCCGTGGCTCTTCTTGCGGGCGATGCTCTCCTCTCGCGCGCTTTCGGGCTCCTTGCTGAGATTGACTGTCCGAAGCGCTACCCTCTCTCGGTCATGCTTAATGAAATGACCCTCTCCGTAGGAAGTCGACGACTCATTGGAGGGCAAGTGGCCGACCTCGAGGCCATAGCGAAGAACGCTTCTTTGGATCAGGTGCGATTCATCCATGAGCGTAAAACTGCGGAAATGGTCAGGCTCGCCCTGAGGCTCGGTGCGATGACGGCGAACGCAACACCAGTGCAACTCGATAAGCTGACCGATTTCGGCACCGCTCTCGGACTAGCCTATCAGGTCATTGACGATATCCTCGACGTGACCGAGAGAAGTGAACGGCTCGGCAAGACAGCAGGAAAAGATGTCAAGGCAGGTAAGGCCACTTATCCAGCGGTGATCGGAATCGATGCCTCCAAGAGAGAGGCTGCGAGACTGACCCGCAAGGCCCTGAAATCCCTGGATAGCCTCGGCGAGGGCACATACAGACTAAGGCAGATTGCAGAACGTCTTTTGATTCGTCACTGCTAAGGTAATCGATCTTCGTATCTCATGAACAGCCACTCAGTAGAGGATGCTATTGAACTGGCTTTCTCTTTTTTGTCGGAGCGTCAGTCGGCATCAGGACATTTCCCCTCCCAAGTCACCCACCATTACGAAGGAAACAGGATTCTTGAGGACTCCGCGTTTTTCCCGACGACCCAGATCTTGCATTCACTCTTGGCCACCGGATCCCCGGAAGCCGAACCAATCATTAGGCGCGGATGCAAGGCCATCCTTCACGAAATGGATAGCGGCGGACGCTGGCGATTCTGGAACCGTGATGCACGCCGCGACGGACGTGATCTCCATGATTTCTCGCCTGCTGATCTCGATGACATGGCCTGTGCTTCAGCGATCCTTCGCCAATGCGGGATTCCTTTTCCGGATAACAAGCACCTCTTCTTCGCTAACAGTAGGAGTGACGGGCTTTTTTACACATGGATCGTTCCGAGGTTTTCCAGCATCCTTCATCCTAGAGTCTGGAAATCACTGTTGCGAGAGGCCACATGGCAGAGACTGCTGGTAATCTGGAAGGTGACCGAGGCCTCCTATAACGATGTCGACGGGGTCGTGAATGCAAATGTCCTCCGCTATCTGGGAAATAGAGTGGAAACCCGTCCCGTGATCAAATGGCTTCTTGAAATCATCGAGGATGAAAAAGAGGCAGAATCTGATAAGTGGTACCGGGATCCGTTCACGTTTTACTATGCCATCGCCCAGTGCGCCCGGTCAGGCGTCAGCGCATTCAATAATATTGCCCCCAGGGCGTGCAGTCGACTCCTCTCATTTCTTAGGCAGGACGGATGCATTGGTGACAATCCCCTGCACACCGCCCTCGCGCTTTGCGCCATTGCAGATCTATGTCCGGATAGACTCTCGGAAACCAAACTCGCCATTGACTACTTGCTCTCAACCCAAGCTTCCGACGGAGGGTGGTCATCCGCACCGCATTTCTATGGAGGCCCAAATAAGTTTGTGAGCTGGGGTGCGAGTGAACTGACAACAGGCTTTTGCCTAGAGGCGCTTTGTCGATACACAAGAAGGGCTTCACATGCATAATGATGTCCGTAATGCAGCCAACACCAAGGGATTTTCCCAGATGCTAAAATCCGCCTTTAGAAAAGCAGCAGTGCTTTTTTCTTCACAGTCCCGAAAGACACCCGATTCGCTTACCCAGATTCAGAACCCCAGTGGACGTTTACTGGTTGTCTTTGACGGGCGGACACAGCTTTGGCCGGGAATGGGAGCTCTGCTCTACAATTCCGAGCCAGTTTTTAAATCGGTGATCGACCGATGCAATAGTGTCGTTGGCGAATTCATCTGCGGCTCGATCCTGGACACTCTTGCCAATTCTGGAAAACCGGCTCCGTATGGTGATGTGACGGCAGAAATCCTTCATACGGCATCGCTTGGAGCTTATCAGCTGGCTCTTTTTGATCTTTGTCGCTCGAAGGGAATCCGCCCGGATGCAGTCACCGGGTTATGTCTAGGTGAATGGTTATGCCTTTATGCTGCGGGGACGCTAACTCTGGAGGAGACCATGAGGGTGGTCTGCTCGGGCATGCAAATGATCACGCGGAAAACTTCTCGCTCCGCCCTCATGCTCGTGCAGGCCGATTCTCGTAGACTCAAATTCTTGAACCGGCGTTTGGGAGAGAAGCTTTTCGTTTGCGGTCAGGCAAGTCCCCGGAAATCCCTAGTAGTCTGTTCGGCAGATCATTTCGATGCAGTCGCTAACTGCTTTCGAATTGAAGGCATTATATATCATGTAACCAAACTCGACTGGCCATATCACACGAAATTGATGTCACATGATAGAGAGGTTATGAGGGCTGCAACTGAAGGCATTTCTGCTGCGCCTTTGGAATCGGACCTGTATTCCAGCGGACTTGGTATCAAAGTATCTCGTGGAAGCCTTCTCACTCTAAATCACTGGCATTCGATTCCCAGGGCTGAGATTCGTTTTGAGAAAGCTGTCCGCAAGGCGTTGGACGACGGATTCGAGAACTTCTTACTCTTTGGTGCCTACGATTATCTACGTGATCTGCTGAAGGAATGTGCTGAGTCTGCTGATAAGTCAGTGAATATTGTCAACGTGATTTCCCTAAAACACTCTGAATTGGAGTCGATTCAAATTGCCCTACGAGAATTGGAAAACTCAGGCATCTCGGAAAAACAAACCGAGATAACTCCTCGCATCACTTCAATAGAGTTGGCTTCTGGTGCATCCCAAGCCGTTAACGTGCCGACGCCCCCAAGCACGGACGAATATGGGAAGAATCCCTATGACTACGCCGATCCCTATCCCTTCTATCGGTGGCTTTTGGAAAAGGGAGGGGCGGTTTTCAGCCCTGGTGAGAATACCTGGTTGATCGCACGCCACGAACATGTAGCTGCTGTGCTGAAAGACCCCAGGCTCTCAAAACAGACCGGTAATCCTTCCCCTTCGCCTATTGATCTTTCTATGCTCTTCCAAGACGCGCCCGAGCATTCGCGATTAAGGGGAACTCTGGCAACCGCCTTTACGCCCGGCAATGTTTCAAGAATGGAGCAATCTATTGAAGGGATCGTTGAGGATCTGCTTGGGAGACTTGATTCCCGGGAAACCATTGATTTCATTTCTGAATTTGCGATGCCTCTTACCGTCGGAGTGATCGCCGATATTCTCTCTGTTCCCCCGGAAGATAGAAAGCAACTTGGGCAGTGGGCCGCCGCGACCGTTCCGCTGACTGGACCGGACGGCGCCCCCCTTTCCAAGGGCTATCGGGTATTGGGTGAGGCCGTCCAAGAATTGGGATCGTACTTCAGGAAACATTTCCTAAAGAAAACAGCTGCCTGCCCACACCTTGCGCGGGTTGCCCCAGATTTTCATGCAGGTTCCGCCCTGTCTGCCGACGAAGTCGTTGGTGCCGCCGTTTTGATGATGATCGCGGGGCATGAAACAACCGTGAATCTCATTGGCAACGGACTACTCTGCTTTCTTCGTAATCCGGACCAGATGGAAAAGCTCCGCCGGAATCCGGCTCTCATCGAGGATGCCGTAGAGGAGATGCTCCGCTTTGAAAGCCCTGTGGCGCGGGGAACCTTCCGGGTAGCCAGGGAAGACTTCGAGATTTCAGGCATTATTATCCCAAAGAACGGTTTCGTGGCCCCGCTGATCGGGGCGGCCAATCGCGATCCCCGAGTCTTCGCAAATCCGGATGAATTCAACATTGAGCGAAAGGGAAACAAGCACATCGCCTTCGGGAATGGCCCCCACTACTGCCTCGGTGCTCAATTAGCAAAATTGGAAGCCCGCATTGCCTTCACTCAACTCTTAAAGAAATTCCAGTACATCCAGCTTGCAGATCCCTTTGCTGCCGAAGAAATAAGCCACCCCGACTGGATCCGAAGCACTGCGGTCCGTGGTCTGAAAACCTTCCCTATTTCACTCCAAGAATAGGAAGTGTCCTGCGAAAGATCGCACGACTGAAACTCGGGAATTTCCTGATATAATCATTTCCGAAAATCCCCTCTTTCTTTTGGTCCAGTATGTACTAGAAGATCTTTTTTGGATTCAATATATTTAGTCTGTACTATCTTTCGAAGAGGCCTCTTAGCACCTTCATCCATGTCCGATCATACCCTCCACGATACAACGTTGATAGGAAGTGAAACTGAAACGGTGATCTTTGACTCCAACAGCAGGTTGCGTCACCCGATAAATTTCCTGAGGTCTTTTTGCAAAGATATCAAAAACTCGGGTGGAGCCGTTAAAACCCTACTCTTCAGAAATCTAGCGCTGCGATACAGGTATTCCTCTCTGGGTTTGCTTTGGGCCTTGGCACCGCCGCTGGTGACGGCCACCGCGTTGACTCTTGGTCAGAGAATGAAGTTGATCAGCCCGGAAAGCCATGAGGTGCCAGCGGCATTCTACGCCGTCTTTGGGGTCGTGATGGCGCAGACCTTTCTGGAATCACTCAATCTCCAGCGGGGGCTGTTCACGTCGCATCGCCAATTATTGAACAGGAACAACATGCCTCTGGAGGGCATCATTATGGCTTCCCTGTTGGAAGAGTGTTTCCACACCGCGATCCGGATCGCGGTGGTCCTGCTCGGCTTTGTTTTTTCGATCAAGGCTTCTCGATCAACCTTTGCGTTGATTTTCCCAGGATTCCTCGGCCTAGTACTTGCCGGGGGAGGAATCGGTCTATTAATTGCCCCGTTCAACAGCCTCAAGGGCGACCTTGAAAAAGCCATGACGGTTTTTCCATGGATCTTCTTTGCTATCACTCCGGTTTTTGTCCGAGATGGCGGGGAGGGCTTTCTGCATAGCATCTTTGCCCTGAATCCCATCGCCTGGGTGTTTAACAGCATCCGTCATGCAGCCTACGGAGCTCCAGGATCGATCAGGGCAGCTGTTCTGATCCTTCCCGTGGGACTGTTGCTCTCTCTGGCTGGATGCCTCTGGTGCCGTCTCGCTCGACCTTATGTGATTGAGCGCTCATTGAACTGATCAGACCATGTCCAAGCCGCTTCTCGAAATCTCAGGCCTTTCCAAGAAATTCTGTAGCAATCCCCATCGAGCTCTCCGATATTTTCTCGCGGACACCGGCCGGGAAATTCTCTGCCGTCCACCATCTTCATGTATTAGGGAGGATGAGTTCTGGGCCCTTAGAGATGTGGCCTTTTCCCTTCATTCCGGAGAAGTTCTTGGGGTTATTGGGCACAACGGAGCGGGAAAAAGTACACTCATCAATCTCATCGCAGGACTGATCCGACCCACCACCGGCGAGATAATCCTTCGGACTAAGCGAGTCGCCCTCATGGATCACGGTGGAGGTCTGAACTCCTCACAGACTGGTCGCGAGAACATCCGCTCCCAACTTTTCATGCACGGTTATCCGAGCGAGATGATTCCTTCCAAAGAACAATCCGTCATCGAATTTGCCGAGATCAGCACCTTCATCGACTCAGCAGTCGGCACCTACAGCCTGGGAATGCGCCAACGATTGGCCTTCTCAATTTACACTCAGTTGGATCCCGATCTTTTTATTGTGGATGAGGCTTTGAACGGCGGAGATTTGAGATTCCGTACAAAATTCGCCTCCTTTCTCCGTGAATATGTCGGACGAGGGGGGAGCATCCTGCTTTGTTCTCACGAACTGCACGCGATCCAGATGCTCTGCCCACGCAGTATTCTGCTGGAGCAGGGAAAACTGGTGATGTGCGGAATAAGCACGGATGTCATTGCTGTCTACCATCAGATGCATGCGGAGCAGGAACAAAATATCGAAGCCATAACGGCTGCGACTTGCATGGAAGGGGAGCTGCAAACAAAAGCAACTCCGAATGAATCGGATGAGATCAAGATTACTTCTGTTTCGGCAAAGAATCCCAAAGAACAACCCATTTTTCCTGGCGGAGAGATCAACTTGGAGATCCGGTTCCATTCAACGAGTTCAAGAGAAGGTGTTTTTTGCGCCGTTGAAATCGGGAATGAACTGCTCGAGTCACTTTCAACCATGGTGTTCGGTTATCCGCCCGAATCATTACGGTTACGGGCCGGTGAGAATTTTGTGTATTGCCGTTTCAAATCCCTTCCCTTGGCACCAGGAACCTATCAGGTGCGAGTCTATCTTACGGAAAAGGACACTGCCATCCCGCTCGCGACTTTCGGTGTCGAGACCCGCCCCATGAGCTTTATTGTGACTAAAGCCGCAGACCCAAAGTCAAACATGGCTGTTTATAGAAAAAACATCCTGCATCTGGAACCCGAATGGTGGACCGCATAGGAGCGATCCCATTCCACTGATCAACCTCAGTCGGTTCTAAAGTTCTGATGATGTTGAAGGAATATGCTAACAGATGGTCCTAAATAGATTTTCTGGAACCTACCAAAATTGTTTATTCACTGAATATTTAGCAGAAGTCGTTGCACAGATAAGATACGGAAGTCATATTGACGGTTCTCGGCACAGGCGGAGCCTTAACAACTTTGTTAAACAGTTCCAGATAACGGTCCACCATATTCTCTAGAAGGTATCCCCCCTCCACGATGGTGCTGCATGCTGCGGATGAAATGTTAGATCGCTCGGCCGGGCGATGGTAAATGTATTCGATCCAGTCCGCAAAAGCATTGATATCCCCCACCGAAGCGGTGAAACCATTTTGCCCCTCCTGAATTAATTCCGGAATTCCACTCCTGATCGCACTCACGACAGGAACGAGTCCCTGCGACATCGCCTCCAAAAGACTCACCGGGAGGCCTTCAAAAGAAGAGGTTAAGAGGAAGACATGATTTTCCTTCATCAATTCCAGCACCATGTGATTGGGCATTTTTCCCGGCATCCAGAGAACTCTGCGAAAGATCAGCTCTTGCCCCAACTCCTCCATCAGCGCTCTTTCGGGACCGTCACCGATCAAGGTCATTTCGAAAGTAATGCCTCGTCGATCAAGCTCCAAAGCGACCCTCACTAGATCAAGACAGCGCTTCTGCTCATTCACCATGCGTCCGCAATAAAAGATCTTCACTGGTGCGGCGGACGTCCCCAGGCTGGAGTCAGGAATATCTGATCTCAATTTGCTTCCTAATTTCACGCCGTAGGGAATCACACTCATTCTGGAACTGATTCCCGGCATCAATCTCTCAAGATGGCCTGCGATTGAATGACTGACAGCCACAACGGCATCGCAGGACCACCCGATCCTTGCAACCTGGTTGTAGTGGGCAGGATCGTCAGAATGAGCGATGCAGATTGCACGCACATGGCGTGGAAGCATGGGAATCACCCCGGAGAATTCATAGTCGTAGTTGGGGATGTAAATGCTCGGACCGACCTTTTGAAAATAGCCGACCATTGCATTCCAGCGCTCGCTCCACGAAGAGCCCTTAGATCCTGGATTCACCTCCACTGGGACATCATCAGGGATTCCTAACCCGAGTAAATGATTCGCTAACGTCCTCTCCCCT
>CAIKYN010000353.1 GCA_903831635.1 uncultured Spartobacteria bacterium | reverse complement strand
GTGAATCGTATCAGCCCACTCACCCAAATGCCTTCCTGAGGCAGCGGTCCATGTTCCAGAGTAAACGAGCGCTGGATCAGCATCATCCACCATCTGAAGAACAGGCACGGGCTTCTTA
This sequence comes from uncultured Spartobacteria bacterium, assembly GCA_903831635.1. Lineage (GTDB taxonomy): Bacteria > Verrucomicrobiota > Verrucomicrobiia > Chthoniobacterales > UBA6821 > UBA6821. Next base: position 3,305 of record CAIKYN010000353.1, on the reverse strand, counting down.
GCACGGATGGAGGCAAACTCCGGAAGCAACCCGGCATTCGTTGCGATGGTAAGAGCGGCAGGCGACAAATTCTCTGGCTTCTCCATCATCAAGTTGTTGGTGATCGTGCAGTTCGTCCCGTGGTTGTTCGCGTTCGTCTTGTCGGAGTAATTGTCATGCACCGAGATATCGTGGATCCATCCGCACCAGATATTCATCCAGTTGGCTCCGACGCGGGTGACAACATTGCTGCTGATCTCCATGTAGCCACTTCCTTCGTCGGAATACATTCCCTGCGCATGCTTGCCACCGGAGATGTAGTTGCCGATCCAGAGGGTCTTCTCCTCGGGGGTTCCCTGATTGCCGAGAGTGTAGATCCCGCCCCCATCCTCGAGGATATTCATGAAATCGGTGACCTTATTGCTCGAGATGCTGTTCTGATGGCTGTAACCCAGCTTACCCCATCCCCATCCAACCGAGATTCCAGAGTAGGGAAGGTGGGAGACTTCGTTGTGCGCCAGGGAGAGGTGTCGCGTGTATCCGGTGCAGATAGCGACCTGGTCCTCAAAGTCGACCCCTACATCGGTGATGTAGTTGTTCTCGATCTTGTTTCCATCGCACCACTCCTCCTTGTTGGTGCTGGCGTAATCATCCACTTCTCCAAGAAAGATTCCGTTTCCCGAGATATCATAGACGCAGTTGCCGATGATCTCGCACTGCTGCGGTCCATGGCCGAAATCAATTCCTGCGCCACCCATGTGCACCACCACATTGCCATTGAAGCCAACCCTCTGCCCGTACTGGACGGAGACCGCTCCGGGTGTCTTGCAGGAGGTGGGAGGTTGATTAACCCAGACAACGCCAGCCTGGTTATCGGCATAGCCCTGATCCCCGTTGGGCTGCAGCCACGTTGCGTACTTGAAGGTTAATCCCTCCATGCTGATGTCATGGATCCGGTGATTGAAATCAGCTCCCCGGACATCGAGGAGTGTCTCCAGGATTGGCAACTCGGCTTTGATTTTGGAGATCTCCTCATCGGGCTTGGGGATGTAGTAGAGATACGCCTCCTTGCGATCGAGATACCACTGGCCCGGCTTGGTCAGGAGTTCAAAGGCGTTTTCAACCCACTCGACATTATTCATTTGCTGGGTGCCCCCACCATTTGCCGGTGGTCCGGGTTTAGGCGACTTGGAGGCATTGAACCAACCCGGTGTCTTCATGTCGACACGGGCAGCCTGGACTGGTGTGGGCGCAGGAATCGGGGTGGGCGTCGGTTGACCGGGCTTGGCGCGGGGCTGCGGTTTGGCCAAGGGAGTCACGGTGTCGACTTTGATTGAGGCAACACCGCATCGCAGGTGCTTCCACGAGCTACGCGAGACAATCTCGATGTCGGAGGGATTGCGCCAGTTGGCAAGGGAGAGATCAAGGCATCCCCAGCCTGTTTGGGTCTTGAACCAATCTTTCGGGCGAAGCTCACCGCGGGCACGCTCTGCTCGAGTCCCATTGACAAAGAGTTGTCGTGATTGCGTTCTGGCGGGAACCTTGGCCCTGTAGATATTCTTCACCTTGTCAAAGAGCGTCCATCCGGTCACCGGGATCGCGCCGCTGAGCACCGGGTTTTCTCCAGGGAAGGCTCTGTAGATGACGTGGTGTCCGTTGCTTCCGGAATCATGGATGCTATCGTTCTCGGTGAGCTGGAAAGGAGCATCCAACCGATAGGTTCCCCCGCGAAGCAGGATGACAAGATCTCCAGTCATCGAGTGATTCATCGTTCGTACCAGGTCGCGTGCAGCACTCAGGGAGCAGGGAGCCTCCTGCGTTCCTTGATTTCCCGAGCCGTTGGGAGCGACGTAAATGGTCGTCTGCTGGGCGGCTCGAGCGGGAGAAAATAACAAAGAAAGCACTGCAAGGCCTGCAAGTGCTCTCCCCCGCGAAAGAAGCGACGTCTTATTCCACATCGGTTCGGAAGGGTGAGGCGGGCAAGCCTGCCGTATTGAAGAGATTCACGTCGGGAACATTCGTCCAACCGTAACGAACGGCCACGGGAGTAGGTACCTGCGGACTTGTAACCACCACCGTATTACCAACGATCTCCGCCTGGGCAGGAACAAATTTCTTATCGGCACCGGCAATCACAAAACCTTTGAGGGGCCCACCCTTGGCTATAAGTCCCATCGCCAAATGAGTGAAAGAGATGACGACCTCACCATGATTGATTTTGCATCCTTTGAAGAGGGGGCCGGAGTACTCGACCGCAGCATCATAGGCCAAAGCCTCGGCAGCCAGTGCAAGTCTGGCACCCACCGGTTGCTTCTCGATGGGATGAATATCATTGGCGTCGCCATGATCCGTGATCACTGCCATGGCTGTGTTCGTTGTCTTGGCGAGAGTCAGGAACTGGGCCTCGCGGATTTCGGGTCCCATGTTTTTGAAGGGAGCCACCTGGACATAGAGGAACGGGAAGTTCCCCTCATCCCAAAGCGCTCTCCAGTCGGCAATCATCGCGGGGAAGAGATCGCGGTACTCCTTGGCCCGGCCTCCATTGGATTCGCCCTGATACCAGATCACTCCGCGCATGGCATAGGGCAGGATCGGATGAATCATCCCATTGAAAAGCATGGAGGGACTATTCTGCCAGTTGAGGGGATTCTTTGGAGGGGAAGGGGGGCGAGGTGTCGGTTTTGCCTGAGCAACGGCGAGGGCACAGGCATTCGTATAATCGGCTTTCAGCTTTGGCTCGTCAGCCTGATACTGAGTCAGACGCGTCGGATACGAAGCAACGTCGTTTGTGAAGCGCTTAAGAATCGGCGCCAGGGCAGGGTTGCTTTCGAGGGTCTCATGACTAGTCCAGGTCTCGGCTGGAGTCCCACCCCAGGAGGTGTGGATGAGACCGATAGGAACTCCAAGGGTTTTATGCAGATCACGACCGAAAAAATAACCGACCGCCGTGAAGTTCGTGACCGTGGAAGGGGAGCAGACAGCCCAGCTTCCAGAAACAGTGGTCAAGGGATTGGTGGCAATCGTTTGTTTGACCTGGAAATGACGAATCTGAGGGTAGTTAGCCGACGCGGCCTCTGCCTCATAGTTGGCGATCAGCTTCTGACCGTTTCGGGGGCCGAGTTGGCGCTCCATGTTCGACTGGCCGCTGCAGATCCAGACTTCCCCAATCAAAAGATTAGTCAGGGTAATAGTATTCGACCCTGAGAGGGTCATCGTTTGGGAGTTGGTATTCGCATCAAGCGGTTGCAGAAAAAGCATCCAAGAGCCGTTAGTCGCTGTCGTGGAAACCTTCTGCCCTGCGAACTCAACCGTGACCTTTTCCCCAT
>CAIKYN010000352.1 GCA_903831635.1 uncultured Spartobacteria bacterium | reverse complement strand
TTGTGGTAGCTGAGTTGGATTGCTTCCGCCGAGTCGGTGCCGCTGGCCTAAAGAGTGATTCCAAGGCTAGCGAGAGTCTTGAGATCGAGCCGCCCACTGACCGGCAGACTGTTATCTGCCTGGAACTGCTGCACGGCTTGGGCAGTTGCTGGGCCATAATTCCCATCCACTGGCCCATGGTAGTAGCCGAGTCCCGCAAGCTTCTCCTGTGCCTTGGCTAAAGTTCCGCTTGGCGCGGGAGCCTGCACCTTCTCCTCAACAACCTTCTTCTCCACCACCACCGACTGGGAGGCAACCGGTGGGTAATAAGGAGCTGCGTAGCTGACTCCATAAGGGGTCCCGTAGACGGGCGTGGCATAAACCGGTGCATAGGAGGCATACACGGGTGCGGCAATGGCGGCGGCGGTAGCTGCTGTTCCGAGACCGAACATGGTCCAGCCCAAGCCATTCGGGATTCCGGTGCCATACCAACCGCCACATCCACCATAGCCACCCCAACCGCCGCGGCATCCTCCCCACCCACCTCGATAGCCGCCCCCATATCCACCATAGGGATAAGCCTGAGCCTTGGGAACGAGCGAGGCACTGATTAGTAGCGCCATCGTGATGGCTGCTAGGATACGAATGATTTTCATGGAGATCGGATAGGTGATCGAGCCTTACATTAATCCGCCCGAGGGCTTATGCAAAAAATGATTTTCCTAAGTCTCCACGACTTGCGTGCTTTATTTCAGGACGTGAGCCCCAAAGGCGGTAAGGAAGCCAAGTGCCACAACCCAAGGGAGGACGCCTAGCGATATGGCGATCTGGATTCTTCCGGGAGACTCCCCGAGCGCCAGAGCGACCACCGCCGTGACTTGAGGACCGATGGTGACTGGTGCCATCAACCCGAGTCCCCAGAGACCGAAGCGATGCCATACCTTCCAGAAAAGTTTTGCGGGATCGGGATTTAGGTCGATCTTCATCTTTCTGGTGATCCACGCCCTCAAGGGGGCACCTGCCACCAGCACTACCAATCCACCTGCCGAATAACCGAGCCACGCGGCGGTTGCAGCAAGCCAGACGGACGCATGAGCAGCCACCCCCGCTGGAATGGCACTGATGAAATAGAGAAATCCGAGGCCGAATGCTGTGACGATTCCGGTCATGGGGTCATGGGATTATCTTTAGGGCCGGAAAATCACCACGTAATCGACGACCTTGATATCGTCCCTGAAGGAGAAGTAATCGAGCTTTACCATCTGCTGGTGTCCCGCGTTTTGATCAAAGTAGCGTACCCCGTCGAGGGTGATGCTATCGACGACACCTATGTGATTCTGTCTCGGGTGTTCGGGAAGGAGCGCTGTCCCCCCGACTCCAGTCTCTCCCTGATAGCGGTATCGATCTGGAAAAATATCGTGGAAGTAGACGATATCTCCCTGACGGACCTTGTTGAAGTCGCCGGAGACCACCACGCCACGGGAATCCGAAGTAATGCGCCAGACCTCCTGCCCGTAGCGATTCGGCGGCAATCCGGCATAACGAAGGGCGGAATCCACAAGCGTCTGGCAGATTCCATCCCCAACCTGTTGGCCCTGATGTTGTACGCAAAAATTATAAATCAGTCTATTCGCATCCGTCTGGGCCGAAAGATTTGGAGCCAAGAACACTAAGATCAGCGCAAGGAGAGCTGGGAGAAGTTTTCCCTGCATCGGTAAACAGAATTTAGCGTCTGATAGTGACCATCAAACCCAACGTCCGTTGAGTGATCGTCGCTTCTTTCTTAGCTAACTCACCCGAATCATTAGGCTTCGGGATCATAAATGTACCCGTTAGCTAGCTGGATGAACTCCTTAACCTGCGACTCCTCCCAGGCCTTGTCGCGGCCAAGCTCCTGGGCCAGCACCGAGGCGGCCACCGGAGCGGCCTCGATCGTCGCGCGAGCATCAAGAAGGAGGGCACGGGTGCGGCGCGCGAGGATATCTTCAAGCGTACGAGCCTGCTCATGGCGAGCACCCCAGACCACGGCGGCAAGAGGATAGGGCAGACGGGGATGCATCTTTTCTCCCAAGGCGGGATTCTCCGCTATCAACGCGCGCACACCCTCCTCATCGCTGCCGTAGACCGAAATCCAGTCGGGCAACACACCCGCGTTGGGACTTCTCCATCCTTGCAGTTGAAGATGTTCCGTAACGCAAGGCTTGTCAGGCAGACCCGCAATGATCGAAGCGTGATCGACCGTATCCTCCGCCATCTTGCGGTAGGTCGTCCATTTGCCTCCGACAATCGTTACAAGGCCGGCGTCGGAAACAAGTACCTCATGATTGCGGGAGATCGCCTTGGTGGCGGAGCCATCCTTGCCCGGCTTGCGGACGAGCGGTCGCTGGCCGGCGAAGATGCTCAGGATATCCTTCTCCTGGGGATCGCGGGCAAGATAGCGCGCGGCGTTACGGAGGATGAAGCCGACTTCGTCCTTGAGCGCCCTCGGCTCGATCTCGGGCGTTTTCATCGGGGTGTCGGTGGTGCCGACCAGAACTTTGTCATGCCATGGAATTACGAACAGAACACGACCATCATCGGTATGAGGCACCATGATTGCGGAATCCCCCTGCAGAAAGGACCGATCAAAGACGAGGTGGACTCCCTGACTCGGCTGAACGGCGGGCACCGCATTCGGATCATCCATCGTGCGGACTTCGTCGGCAAAGATTCCCGTGGCATTGATCACTACGGATCCCTCCACCGTGTGGCTTCTCCCTGATTCCAGATCGGTAAAGGTGACTCCGTTCACCATCCCATCCTTTTTGGTGAGGCCTGTAACCTTCGTGTAGTTGAGAACGCAGGCGCCGTGATGCACCGCCGTCCGGGCCAGGGTGACGGCAAGTCGTGAATCGTCGAACTGGCCGTCGAAATACTCCACTCCGCCCTGAAGGTGCTCCCTCTCAATGTTCGGAATCCGCTTTAACGTCTCCTCGCGGGAAACGAGCTGAGAGGGAGAGAGGTTCAGTTTTCCGGCCAATGCATCGTAGACTTTCAAGCCGATCCCGAAGAAAGGTCCCTCCCACCACTGATAGCGGGGGATGAGAAAGGAGAGATGATGAACAAGTTGCGGGGCATTCTGATGCAGCAGCCCACGCTCACGAAGCGCTTCCAGAACCAGAGGAATGTCACCCTGCTCGAGATAGCGGACACCTCCGTGGACCAGCTTTGTGCTACGACTTGAGGTTCCCTTGGCAAAGTCAGAGGCTTCCAGAAGCAGTGTCTTGTAACCACGCGTCGCCGAGTCAACAGCAACCCCCAAGCCGGAGGCCCCTCCTCCGATGACAATCACATCCCAGCGGGGAGTCTCCTCCAGTTTCTTGAGCAGTTGGTTGCGGTTCATGGTTGAGTCTCCCAGTTCTTGGCGCGCTTGATCGCCTTTTTCCATACTTTGGTACGCGCGCGTCGGGTCTGGGCGGTGATTTCGGGTTCGAATTTCCGATCCACGGAACGAATCTTCGCGAGCGCCTCGACATTGGGCCAGATCCCCGCACCAAGACCCGCGAGCATGGCCGCGCCCAGGGCCGTACTCTCGATATTGACCGGTCGCTCGACCGTGCATCCCAGAGTATCCGACTCGATCTGCATAAGGAGGTCGCTGGCGCAGGCGCCACCATCGACCCGCAGCGTGGAAATTCTTTTGCCGGAATCCTTCTGCATCGCGGAGACCACATCGGCGACCTGAAAGGCAATCCCCTCCAGCGTGGCGCGGGCGATATGGGCAGCGGTGGACCCACGCGTCAGGCCGAAGATCGTGCCTCGTGCATCCGCATCCCAGTGAGGTGCGCCGAGTCCCGTGAAGGCAGGAACCAGCGTGACACCGCCGCTATCCGAAACGCTGTTGGCCAGGGCATTCACTTCCGGAGCACTCTTGATGATGCCAAGTCCGTCACGCAACCACTGGATGGAGGCACCACCCATGAAGACGCTCCCCTCGAGCGCGTACTGCAGTGGCCCCTCGCCGATCTTCCATGCAACGGTCGTGAGTAGCCTGTTCGAGCTAGCCACGGCATCGGGTCCGGTAAACTCCAGAAGGAAGCAGCCCGTGCCAAAGGTGCATTTGACCAGTCCCGGCTTGGTGCAGAGTTGGCCGAAAAGCGCCGACTGCTGGTCGCCGATGGCGCTCCGAATAGGAATGGGGGCACCGAAAAGCGAGGTGTCAACAATGCCAAGATCACCACTACTAGATGCGATGCGTGGCAGAATGGAACGAGGGATATGAAAGAGCGCCAGCAACTCGGGATCCCAGTCGCCGCTGCGGATATTCATGAGCATGGTGCGGGAAGCATTGCTCACATCGGTGAGGTGGGAAGCCCCACAGGTCAGCTTGTAGATCAGCCAACTGTCGATGGTTCCGACCGCAAGCTCACCTGCCTCAGCGCGTTCCTGCCCATCAGGGATCTCCTGCAGAATCCACCGAAACTTACTCGCGGAGAAATAAGGATCTAGCAGGAGGCCGGTCCTTTGTTGAACGAGTGCTTCCTTACCCGCCTCGCGAAGGGCATTCATCGATTCCCCAGTACGGCGATCCTGCCAGACGATCGCGTGGTGAACGGGCACACCGGTTTTCCGGTCCCAGACGACGACAGTCTCACGCTGGTTGGTAATCCCTACAGCCGCAATTTCGGATGCCTGGATTGCGGCCTTAGAGATTGCTTCGCGTGCCGTGGCAAGCACACTCTCCCAGATCTCGAGCGCATCGTGCTCGACCCATCCCGGCTTAGGAAAATGCTGGGTGAATTCCCGCTGGGCGGAAGCGACGACCTCCAGTCGGTCGTTGTAAATGATGGTGCGGGAGCTTGTCGTTCCTTGATCGAGGGCGAGGATGTATTTCATGGGGGGTTAAAACTTACCGAGTGCCATGTAGGCGACCGCTGCCAGCACGGCACCAATCACGGGACCGACCACCGGAATCCAGGCATAGCTCCAGTCGGAGCCACCCTTGCTGGCAATGGGTATCAGCGCATGAGCGATGCGGGGGCCAAGATCACGCGCAGGATTGATTGCATATCCGGTGGGACCGCCGAGAGAAAGGCCGATGGCCCAGACCAGCAAGCCGACGGGGAGTGCCCCAAGCGCTCCCAGATCGATCGGAAAGACAGCATCACTCTTCGGGGCGCCGACGGCTCCTTTCATGCAAAATATTGCGAAAATCAAGATGAAGGTCCCGATGATCTCACAGACCAGATTGGCGGGAATGCAACGAATGGCCGGAGCAGTGCAGAAGCAGGCGCGCTTCAGGTCAGCACCCTCTGTGATTTTCCAATGGGGATAGAAAGCGATCCATACCACGAAGGATCCGAAGATTGCCCCCAGAATTTGGGCGGCAATGTAGGCGGGAACGTGTGCCCATGGAAAATTACCCGAGATCGCCATGGCGATTGAAACCGCAGGGTTCAGATGGGCGCCGCTGACGCGGGCGACACAAAAGACAGCAACGAAGACCGCGAGAGCCCATCCGGCGGTGATCACGATCCAGCCAGAGTTCTGGCCTTTGCTTCGATTGAGGAGGACGGTTGCGACGACGCCGTTGCCCAGGATGATGAGCAGCGCCGTCCCGATGAATTCGGCGAGTGGGGGATACATCGTTCCTCAACTTAACCCTCCTTTTTCTATCGGCAAGCACGATGACGATGGGGGATTGCTCATTACAGGATAGGGGTACAGGACGGTGATGCTGTGATTCCATCCTTTGTCATTTCGTCTTGAAGAAGATCGGATACCCGCATGGTCTTAGGTTTTCCCAACCATGACCCAACCCCACCACCACTCGCTCCTTCTGGTAACACTCATCGTGGTGCTGAAGCTAGCCGTGATGGCGAGAATCCTACTACGGCCCCATCGCGACCCTGCATCGCGCATCGCGTGGATGATTCTTGTAGCCACCTTCCCCGCAATCGGGATCATCGCCTACCTGTTTCTGGGAGAGGTGAATATCGGTCATCAGCGCTCCAGACGCCTGCGCGAAGTCCTCACAACGATGCCTCCC
>CAIKYN010000351.1 GCA_903831635.1 uncultured Spartobacteria bacterium | reverse complement strand
GGCGTCCGATGCATTGGCAAAGTGAAAGGTCGTCTCCTGAGAGAGTCCCCAGGATGCGGCGAGATCACCCACCACCTCGAGATCCTGATTGTACTTCAGGAGGCCATTGAACATGAATCCCGCGACTTGACCCGATGCAGAGTCAGCCTGCTGGATCGGGTTCAAGGTCGAGGGCTCCCCGATGGTACCGATAGACATCTCGTTCTTCTTAGCCACGGAGAGGAACGATGCGTTCACAAAAGCCGCGATCAGCAATAGGATCAGTGCGGCCGGAATCCCGTAAAGAAAGAGACGGATGGAGCGCATGAGGGTATCAAAAGGCTGTTAGGCTGAAGGCTTTTAGACTGATAGGCCAGGGAAGAGATGCTCGCGAGGGAATTTGGGCTTTGGCATGGAAGTCATCTTCTTTTCCTGACTTCCTGAGTTCTACACGAATCTTTCAGCCACCCAAAAAATCACCTTTGGAGATTGTCCGGTGAGGGACTCCCTGCTTTGCTACTCGGCTCATCATGAAAGTCACCACAGAACAGAAAGAGACCTGCATCGTCGACCTGCACATTGAACTTCCGCCCGAGCGCTTCCAGTCGGAGTGGAAGGAAGTCGGCAATGAATACCGCCGTCTGGTAAACCTTCCCGGCTTCCGCAAAGGCAAGGCCCCTCTCGCCATCGTCGAGAAGAAGTACGGACCTGATATCGAGCAGGAAGTGACCCGCAAGCTCCTCGACTCCGCCGTGCGCGAGGCGCTCAATGAGCAGAAGCTCTCACCTGTCCAGAGCCCGAATGTTCGCGATATCAAGTTGGAGGGGGACCGCTCCCTCCGCTTCACCGCAACGGTTGTGATCCGTCCTCCAGTGAATCTCCCCGAGTACAAGGGGCTGGATATCACTGTTGAAAAGCCTGTCGTCGACGAGACTCAGGTTGAGCAGTTCCTGGATGGATTGCGCGGGGATCTCGCCGAGTTCAAGACCGCCGAGGGACGCGATCTGGCCATGGGTGATTTTGCGGTTCTTGATTACGAGGGCTCCATCGAGGGAAAGACACTGGCCGAAACGTACCCCGATCTCCAGCCGACTTATCTCGGACGTAAGAATTTCTGGATTAAGCTCGAGGAGGATCGTCCGATCCCGGGCCTTGCCGCCGCCATGGTAGGTATGAAGACCGGTGAGACGCGCGATTGCACTGTCAGCTTCCCGACGGAATTCGGTGAGGAGAAGCTGCGTGGTTATAAGGTCACCTATCAAGTGACACTCCATGAGATCAAGGAGCGCGAGCTGCCTCCCCTCGACGATGCTTTCGCTGCAAAGCTGAGCCCGGGTAGCACGCTGGAACAGATCCGTGAGCAGGTGCGTGAGCGCCTGACGATGAATGCGACCCAGAACTTCGCCAGTGCTGTTCGCGGCGAAGCCGTGAAGCAACTACTGGCCATGGTCTCAATCGATGCTCCTTCCACGATGGTTCAGCAGGAGAGCACCGCGATTCTCAAGGAGATCATTCAGGAAAACCAGTCCCGCGGTGTGAGCGAGGAGGAGCTTCGTTCTCATCAGGAAGAGCTTCTTGGTGCTGCCCGCCAGAGTGCAGGCGACAAGGTGAAGCTAAACTTCATTCTTGGAGAAATTGTCACCAAGGAGAATATCCGGGTTTCTCGTGAGGAACTCGCCTGGCGCATCACCAACATGGCCGAGCGTTATCAGATGACCCCTCAGAAGCTCTTGAAGGAACTTCAGAAGCATCATGCCATCGCCGGGATCGAAGAGGAGATCGCTTTGGGCAAGGCCCTTGATGTGGTCGTTTCCCATGCTAGGGTGAATGGAGAAGATCCCAAGCCAATCGCCTCTAATTCAGAAACCACCCACTCTCATGATGAAGAACCCCATGTCCATGGCCCCGGTTGCGGGCATGACCACTAAAATGTCCAATTTCCAACCTCAATCCTCGATGCTCGTACCGATGGTGGTTGAGCAGACGGGCCGTGGCGAGCGGAGCTACGACATCTACTCCCGCCTTCTCAAAGACAGGATCATCTTCATTGGAACCGGAATTGATGACTATGTCTCCAATCTGGTTATCGCTCAGTTGCTCTTCCTTCAGATGGAGGATGCAAAAAAAGATATCCACATTTACATCAACTCCCCCGGTGGATCCGTCACTGCTGGACTCGCGATCTATGACACGATGCAATTCGTCACGTGCGATGTGAATACCTATTGCATGGGAATGGCCGCGAGTATGGGGGCCTTTCTTCTCTGCTCCGGAACCAAGGGAAAGAGGTTTGCTCTCCCTAATTCGGACATCATGATCCACCAGGTCTCTGGCGGTGCCCAAGGTACTGCCAGTGATGTCGAGCGCAGTGTCGAGTTCATGTACAAGTTGAACCGCCGCTTGGCCCGCATCATCGCTGAGAATACCGGCAAGACAGAGGAGCAGGTTCGTAAGGACGCTGATCGCGACTACTACATGACCGCCGAAGAGGCTAAGGATTATGGCATCGTTGATGAGGTGGTGAAGTATCGTAAGGAACTCAAGAATCCTCCCGAGAAGGCCAAGGATTCTGTCGAGTAATCCACTTTCTTAGCTCCAATCTCCTGAGATCATGGCTCGAACCAGCAATCTCACGATGTGCTCCTTCTGCGGAAAGAGTCACGCCGAGGTCCGCAAACTCATTGCCGGACCCGGTGTCTACATCTGCGATAGCTGCATCACGGTCTGCAAGGGGATCCTCGACAAGGAGAGCGTCGAGGTTGGAAGTGAACACGGAATGCATCAACTCAGGGTTCCGAAACCCTCCGAGATTCGTCGTGAACTGGATGCTCATGTCATTGGCCAGGATCTGGCCAAGAGGACCCTATCGGTTGCGGTTCACAATCACTACAAGCGCATTGCTCTGGAGCGTGAAGGATTCTCTCCCGGTCTCCTCTCCGAGGGGCTTGCCGATGTGGAGATCGAGAAAAGCAATGTCCTTCTGATCGGTCCAACCGGTTCCGGGAAAACCCTTCTTGCCCGCACGCTAGCACGCATTCTGGATGTCCCATTCTGCATCGCCGACGCCACAACTCTCACCGAGGCCGGCTATGTGGGTGAGGATGTGGAGAATATCGTTCTGCGCCTTCTTCAGAATGCCGATTACGATGTCAAGAAAGCCGAGATCGGCATTGTTTACATCGATGAGATCGACAAGATAGGCCGCAAGACAGATAACGTCTCCATCACGCGCGATGTCTCCGGAGAGGGTGTCCAGCAGGCTTTGCTGAAGATTCTGGAAGCTACCACGTGCAATGTGCCTCCGCAGGGCGGACGCAAGCACCCGCATCAAGAATACATCCAACTCAACACTCAGAATATCCTCTTTATTTGCGGCGGGGCCTTTGTGGGACTTGATAAAATCATCCAGAGGCGCACTGCTGGCAAGACCCTCGGCTTCCATGCAAAATCTCAGGATCACGAAGGAACCATGGATGAGCTGAAGATTCTGGAGTCTGTCGAACCCGAAGATCTCCTTTCCTTTGGCATGATCCCGGAGTTCATTGGTCGCCTTCCGGTTCTGACAACTCTTCAACAGCTCAATGAAGAGGAACTTGTTCGCATCCTTACCGAGCCGCGCAATGCCCTGATCAAGCAGTTCACGAAGCTTCTGGCCATGGATGACATTTCCCTCAATGTGACTAAGGATGCACTCGTGGCCCTTGCCGAGTTGGCTCTTAAGAAAGGAACGGGAGCCCGCGCCCTCCGCTCGCTTCTTGAGAAGATCATGCTGGATGTCATGTATGATGCTCCTGATCGCGAGGATCTTGCCGGGGTAACTCTCAACCGTGCCGTTGTCGAAGGTCGGAAATCAGCCCTGATCCGACGCCGGCAGGAAAAAGACGCCGCTTGATTTTGTGGTCAGGAAGGTAGATCTCGAAGTGGTTCCGACGCCCGGTCGGATGACGCCCAATCAGAATCTTAAGGCGGCGAGAGAGGAGCTAATTCTGAAGTCCCGACCTTTTTCCAAGGTCGAATGTGATTTTGGTGCTTCCAAAGGCAAATTTCTGAGCGAGAGCGCAAGCCTTAACCCGACGGTTTTTTTTGCGGGGATCGAAGGGATTTCTGATCGGGTGAAGCGTGGAAACAAGAAGATCGAGCGCCTCGGAATCCCCAATGCTGCCCTCTGGAGGGGGTGGGGGAAAGAGTCCCTTGATGAGCTGATTCCTGACGGCTTTCTTGATACGCTCCATGTCTCTTTTCCCGATCCTTGGCCCAAGCGACGACATTGGTTTCGAAGGCTCGTGAATGTTTCGTTTCTGGAGGTAGCCGTAACCAAATTAAAGCCCGATGGTGTTCTCCGCCTTCAGACCGATCATCTCGGATACTTTGCCGCCATGAAAGAGCAGCTTCTCCTTCATGGCGGTTGGCTGGAAACATCTTGGGAAGATGAACTTCAGAGGCCCGTTACGGAATTTGAGACGATTTTCAGGGCCAAGGGAGATCCGATTGGCAGGATTGCGGTGAAGAGGTGCTAGGCGAAGATTGATTAGAATGGGAGTGGATGACACTCTCACTGAAGTGATGGAGATTCCCCCAGAGTCCCAAAAGTCAGATGTGGCCCATGAGCCTCATGAGTCCCAGGAGACTGACGAGGAGTTGATGAAGCGTATCGCGTCAGGAGATACCTTGGCCTTCCGTCAGCTTGTGGAGCGACATCAGAGTCTCGTCATCGCCACAGTTACCCGTATGATCGGATTCTCTGAGGCCGAAGATCTAGCCCAGCAGGTCTTTCTCAATGTCTGGAGATCAGCTCCCCGCTGGCGTCCGGAGGCCAAGTTTACCACATGGCTCCTGACGATTGCCAAGCGCTTGGTTTTTAACGAATCCCGCAGAAGGGGGCGTGCGCGGTTGCTTCCCCAGTCCCGCGAACCGGATGATGATCGCCCTGACCATCCCGATGAAACACCCGGGCCTGATCAACAGCTTCTTGGGAAGGAACTGCATCGGGCCATCGAGACAGCCTTAGCCTCCCTACCGGAGAAGGAACGGCTTGCGGTGATTCTACGACGCTACGAAGAGATGCCTTATGAAGAGATTGCTATCGTGCTTTCCCTGAGTCTTCCGGCTGTGAAAAGCCTGCTTTTTCGCGCTCGGAACACGCTCAGGGAAAAATTGAGCCATTATCTGGGAGAGTGATTTTTGGCGCTTGCCTAACCTTCTTCAGCCTTCAGTCTATCAACTTCATTATGTCTTCCACCGAACAAGTCCTCGTTATCCGCCGTTCCCTTTTTGATGCAATCGGTTCCTTTCACGGCCTCAATCCTGAGATCAGCCGCTACCTCCCGGTCTTTCTGCAACCGGGCAATCATTTCTTCGTTCCCCGGGTTGAGGCTGAGGAAGATCCGTCGCTCAAGCAGTTGATCCCCTACGTTGTCGTGACTGCCGGAGAGAAGATCCTTCATTACCGTCGCGGAAGCGGTTCCGGTGAAACCCGCCTGCTCAAAAAAGGTTCCGTGGGCATCGGTGGTCATATCAATGACGGTGATGGTCTGGGTGATGCCTTCGACACGGCTGCCTATCAGAGGGCTCTCATGCGTGAACTCCAAGAGGAGATCTCCATCGGCAGCCCTTTCATTGAACGTCCCCTGGCTCTACTCAATGATGATTCAAACCCTGTGGGAGCCGTTCACTTAGGAATCGTCCATCAGTGCCATCTTGCCGAACCTGCTGTCACCGCCAATGAGGAGGCGATTGCCGAGCTTGGATTCCTAAGCCGTGAGGAACTAGCCCAGCGTAATGATCAGCTCGAAAGCTGGTCCCAAATCGTGATTGAGGGTTGGGGGAACCTCAGAACAATCGGGTGATCTGAGAGGCTTGATGCCTGCTCTTAAGGGGATTTTTACCAATTCTTGATCCAATGAGTTGGATTGGTGTCACTGGTATTACCCGCGGTTGACCAGAGATCGTAGTTGTTCGAGCCATTGTTCGGGGCTCCATTCGTATAGATGTAATTGTAGGAATTACCGAAGGGGTCCAGATAGTTGTTACTGGCATCAAGCCACTTGGTCTTGAACTCGTAGTAGACCTTACCACCGTTAGTTGGCATGAGGTTGGTCACAAGACAAGCTGATGAGTTTGTGAGGTTATTGGTTGGATAGTCACCGTTATCAGCCTTGAAACTCTCCATGGCGGCTACAATAGCAGCAATTTCGCCCTCGGTGCGCGAGCGCGCACCTTTCTTCTGAACGCCTCCGGCAGCCGCCAGAACAAGCGAGGCAAGGATTGCAATGATCGCAATGACAATCAGGAGTTCGACGAGGGTAAATGCTGATTCAGTGCGATGTTTTTTAAGGAATGTCATGATGGGTCTTATTGCTGCATGCCGCTAATGATGCTGATGAGCGGCAGGAAGAGTGCGATGACGATCGATCCCACGACAACAGCGAGAAAGACGATCATGATCGGTTCCATCAGTGAGGTGAGTCCGGCTACGGCACTGTCGACCTCATCATCGTAAAGGTCGGCTACCTTCAGAAGCATCTCGGGGAGCTGACCTGTTTCCTCACCAACGTCCACCATACTGATGACCATTGCAGGGAAGACGCCGCTGGCTTCCATCGGACGAACGATGGATTCGCCCTCCTTTACTGCGTCATGGATCTTGGAAATTGCGTTGGAAATAATCGCGTTGCCGGCAGTTTCCTTCGTGATATTCAGAGCCTGAAGGATCGGAACGCCGCTGGTTACGAGTGTTCCTAGGGTTCTTGTGAACCGGGAAATACCGTTTTTGCGAGTCAAGTCACCGAACAGCGGGGCCTTGAGCATGAAGTGATCCAAGGCGATCGCTCCTTTGGGCGATGCGGCCATGAATTTCAAACCAAAGACGAGGGCGCCGACGGCCACCCCGATCAGGATGAATTGATGCTGAACGAATCTGCTCGAGCTAATGACAATCTGTGTCAGCAGGGGAAGTGGCTTGCCGCCGAGCATGTCGGCGAAAATCTGCTCGAATTTCGGAACAATGAATACCAAAAGGAAACCCATGATGATCACGGCGATCACCATGACGATGGCCGGATACATCATTGCTGATTTCACCTTGCCCTTCACCTTCTGGGCCTTCTCCTGGAATTCTGCAAGTCGGTTCAGAACAACCTCGAGCACACCGCCGAGCTCACCCGCCTTCACCATGTTCACATAAAGTTTATTGAAGATCTTGGGATGGGCGTTGAGGCCGTCACTGAAAGTTCCTCCGCCTTGAACGGCCTCGGCAAGCTGGGTGATGGTTTTTTTGAGGACGGGATCAGGCTCCTGTTTTCCAAGAACTGTCAGGCCCCGCAACAGGGGAAGACCTGCATCGATGAGTGTGGCGAGCTGTCTGGTGAACACCATGAGCGTCGCACTCTTGATCGTCTTCTTTTCGAGGAAAGGTATCGTAATACTCTTGCCCTTGGCAGAGGAGCTCTTGGCGGCTTTTGCACCCTTTCCTGCTTTGGCCTTGGTGGTCCTGGCCTGCTCTTTGACGCTTGTCGGAAAGAGCCCTTGTCCTCTCAGGGTGTTGACCGCCTCAGATTGGTTGGCGGCATCGATGTAATCAGTGACTTGTTGACCTTGGGCATCAAGGGCTACGTACGCAAAGGAGGGCATCCCATTTCACTACTGCAATGGGAATCCCTCTGTCGAGCTGAGATCGAGTCAGTAAGCAATTCCCGCAAGCACGACACCATCCTTATCAGTTCCACTGCAGGTAAGGGTTATTTGTTTTTTCTTCGGCGATCGTTGTCGAAGGACCATGTCCCGGAAGGACGATAGTATGGCCTGGGAGGGGGAGCAGTTTTTTGAAAATACCCGTGAGGAGGAGTTCGCGGTCACCTCCCGGCAGATCCCAACGTCCGACCCCGCCGGCAAAGAGCACATCTCCGCCGAAGAGCAGATTCGATCCAGTATCGTGAATGCAGAGGCTTCCCGGGCAATGACCGGGCACCTCGAAAATGTCGAAGGAGTGCCCGAGCAGCTTTTGAGAAGGACCCTCGAGGAGTTTTAGATCGGCTTTCACAGGCTCCACTTCAAGGTCGATTCCAAATCGCTTCAGGAGATTCCTATCCGCGAGCATTGTCTCAGTGATCGGATGCATGGCCACAGGGCACTTATGGTGACGGGCCACGGCGGCGGCATCCCAGACATGGTCATAGTGACCGTGGGTCAGCAACAGCATGGCGATCGGAATGTCCCTGAATGCCTCGGCCGCACCTTCAGGAGCATCGATCAGGATGTTACCTTCGGGGCAAGCGAGGAGATAAGAATTGGTCTCCAGCGCTCCTCCAGTGAACATTTTCAATCCTTGGTGTGTCTGATCTCTATCCATTTCATGATGTTTGCTTTTCCTCTCACTCTCTGCAACGGTTCTGTTTAATGAGTTTTCTCACGAAGAAGTTATCATCAGTGCTGCTGATCCTCCTGTTTTTATTTTCACGGGGTGAAGCGTCACCGACCAATGAGACCGCCTCCACAGACATGGCGCCAGTCGCAGTAACCGTAGCGCGGATGCTTGAACAGGGGCATTATCTTCATCCGCTCTCACTCTCGGAAAAAAATCCCCCGAGACTTGAGTCCGAGCCACCTGAGACAATGTCCGAGCGCGTTTTGAGGAACTATTTCAATATGCTCGATTACACCCATCTTTACTTCACAAAGGGGGATATTGATGAGTTTACCCAGCGTTTTTCCCCGACCCTTGCCTCAGATATCCTTCATGGGGACCTGACGGCCCCCCGTGAGATTTTCACCCGGTTTCGCCAAAGGGTTAATGACCGTGTAGCCAAAAACCGAGAGTTGGCTGCGGCCCCTCATGATTTTGCTAGCACGAACAACGTCGAGATTGATCGTAAGAAGGCACCATGGCCCGCCGACCTTCAGCAGGCGGACAAGCTCTGGGCGGACAGGATCGAGGCCGAACTGCTTGGTGAGAATCTCATCGAACATCCCCTGAATCCTCCGGCCAAGGTTGTTACCAAGAGATATGATCAATTCCTCAAGAGTGTGAACGAACAGAGTGACGAGGATGTGATCAAGACCTTCCTGGTGGCGCTTTCTCAGAGTTACGATCCTCATTCCGAATACATGAGCCCCTCGGACATGGAGAATTTCAACATCCAGATGAGACTCTCCTTGGTGGGAATCGGTGCTGTGCTGCGAACTGATGATGGTTATGCAAAAATTGTGGAGGTCGTGCCCGGGGGGCCTGCTGACAAAGATGGGCGTCTGAAAGCAAATGATAAGATTGCGGCCGTCGCCCAGGGTGCTCAGCCCTTTGAAGATGTGGTCGACATGAAACTCGACAAGGTCGTGGAGAAGATCCGCGGATCCAAAGGAAGTCAGGTACGCCTGCAAGTGATCCCTGCGAATGCCACCGATCCTTCCAAGCGTAAAGTCATCGAGATCACCCGTGAGGAGGTGAAACTCAAGGAGTCGGAGGCCAAGGGTGAGGTGATTGATTCCATCAATCCTGAGGGAAAGCAGGTCAAGGTTGGATGGCTCACCGTTCCCTCGTTCTATGCCGAGATGGACAAGCATGGAGAGGGGGATGCCAAGAGCACGACCAAGGATGTTCGTCGCATTATTGAGCGCATGAAGAAGGAGGGAATCGAGGGCCTGGTGATCGATCTGAGGCGGGATGGTGGTGGATCCCTCGAGGAGGCGATCAATCTCACGGGTCTTTTTGTCGGCAGCGGTCCAGTCGTGCAGGCGAAAGATGCGAACGGCAAAGTCACCGTGGCGAAGGATGAGGAGGGGCAACCCTTTTACACGGGGCCTGTCATTGTCCTAGCCAATCGGCTAAGCGCTTCTGCCAGTGAGATCTTTGCCGCGGCCCTCCAGGATTATGGAAGGGCGGTCATCGTTGGAGACCAGCGCAGTTTCGGCAAGGGAACCGTTCAGACGCTTCTGGATGTTGGCAAGTTTATGCCGCTTTTTCATGACGAGGGTTCCAAGGCCGGATCGCTCAAACTCACGATCCAGAAGTTCTACCGCGTCTCGGGTGGGTCCACGCAGCATCGGGGAGTGCTTTCCGATATCGTCCTTCCTTCGCCCACGGACACTCCTGAGATCGGTGAGAGTTCCCTTCCCAATCCGCTTGCATACGACGAAGTGGATCCACAACCCGTGAACAAGTTCGCCTTCACTTCTCCCTTCATCACGACTCTTAAAGAGCGTTCAGCGGATCGAGTCTCCAAGGACCCCGAGTTCCGGTACATCTCCGAGGATATGAAGCGATTCCGTGAGAAGCTCGACCTGAATCAGCTTTCACTTAATGAGAAGATTCGCAAGGAAGAGCTTGCGCAGGAAAAAGCCCGCAAGGCGGAACGCAAAAAAGAGCGTAAGCTCCACCCTGTTATCGAACCCGTGGCTTACGAGGTGTCGCTTGACACGGTCGACAAGCCCGCTCTCCCCAAGGTTACCATCAAGAAGAAGCCAGCGGGGGATAAGGTGACCAAGGACCCGGATGCCGAGGAGGATGAAGCCGATACCGCCCAAACTCCCGATCCCATACGCCACGAAGCCATCAACATCATTCAGGATTTGACATCAGACATTCAAAACCTTCGAGCCGCCAAAACAGCCCAAGGGGGCTAGCTGGGAGCGATTTTCTTGCCTGAGTTGAACGCCTCCTGCTCGGGTTATGCTCTGTCTCCTTGGAGCATGATTGACAGGAGCAGATTCGGCACATAAATCTTCTGACACAATTTACTACTACCGTGAGCGACACCCCATCCCCGAACACCCCTCCGGCTTCTGACTTGCCTGCCGGTTCACCCTCTCCAGTGAAGCTTCCTCCGTTGAAGCTACCACCTAAGCCCGTTCCCACAACTGGAGCGCCACTG
>CAIKYN010000350.1 GCA_903831635.1 uncultured Spartobacteria bacterium | reverse complement strand
GGCAGGGTCGTGAAAGGAACGAAGTTCGAGAATATTCGTGACGCCGGGGATCCGGTCGAGTGTGCCCGAGCCTACGATGCCCAGGGTGCCGACGAGCTAGTCTTCCTCGACATCACCGCCTCCCATGAGGGCCGCGCCACCATGCGCGAAGTGGTTGAGAAGACTGCCGATGCCTGCTTCATGCCGCTGACCGTGGGTGGAGGTATTCGTAAGGTCGAGGATGTGCGGGCGATGCTGCTGGCAGGAGCCGACAAGGTCAGCATGAATACGGCGGCACTCGATGATCCGAATCTCGTGAATGCCTCCGCCGAGGGATTCGGCTCCCAGTGTGTTGTTGTTGCGATCGATGCTCGTCGTGATGGAGAGGGTGGTTGGATCGTTCACACCCACGGAGGGCGTAGGCCCACGTCTTGGCAGGCCGTTGATTGGGCCAAGGAAGTTGCCAAGCGCGGAGCTGGGGAGATTCTTCTCACCAGTATGGATTCTGATGGTACCAAGAAGGGCTATGATCTTGAACTGACTGCCGCCGTCAGCGATGCCATCGGCATTCCCGTGATCGCCAGCGGTGGGGCGGGGGATATCGGTCACATGGCGGAGGTTCTCACCATCGGCAAGGCCGACGCCGTGCTAGCTGCCAGCATCTTCCACTTTGGGCAGTATACGGTCGCTGATGTGAAGAGAGAACTAGCTACGCACGGTATTCCTGTCAGGAAACCTGTTTAAGGCCTCTTACTCTTATCGTAGCAATAGGGGCAACTGACTTCATAGACATAGCGGGGGTCCTTGACTTCTTCCTCAGTCAAGGGCTCGGTGCAGGCGAAGCAGAGTTGGCTGCCTGTTTCCTGCAACGCCGGATCGACGCCGACGCGTTTGTCGAAGACGAAGCACTCCCCATCCCAGTGCGCTCCACCGCATTCTTCAAAATATTTCAGGATGCCTCCCTCGAGTTGGTATACTTCGCGGAAGCCTGCCATCTCGAGGAATGGGGCGGCTTTCTCGCAGCGGATGCCTCCTGTGCAGAAGCTGACCACGGGAGCCTCTTTCATTGACTCGGGGAGTTGCTTGATAGCTTCGGGAAATTTGCGGAAGTGGCGGATTGGAAGCGTGACAGCACCGGTAAAGGTGCCGAGCTTCACTTCATAGGTATTTCGAGTATCGAGAAGGGTGACGGGACGCCCCTCATCCAACCAGCGCTTGAGTTCTTTGGCAGGAAGCCGTGGAGAGGTATGACGAGCCGGATTGATCCCCTCAACCCCGAAGGCGATGATCTCTTGTTTGATCTTCACGAGCATCCGGTTAAAGGGTTGCTCCTCACTCTCGCTGCGCTTTTCCTGAAGAGCCTCAAGGCCTGAAATCGAGCGTAAGGTCACGAGTAGTTTCTCCACCGAGGATCTCTCTCCGGCGATGAAGAGGTTAATCCCCTCGGGACTCAGTAGGATGCTCCCCTTGAGTTCCAAGGAACGGCACTCAGTCTTAAGCTGCTCTCTCAGTTCGGTAAGCTCGCTTAGCTCTGCGAACTTGTAGGCCGCAATGTTGAGAATGGGAAGCCGTGATGGGGATTCAGAAGCCACAGAAAATAATATGAAACTCGGGAACTCAGGAAAGAATGTGAAGAAACTTTTTAGGGATACCTAAGAACATAACCCCACGAGCATCGCGTTCGCTTTTATCTTATTTTAAATCGCCAACTCTTCCTGATTTCCTGAGTTCCATATTCTAAACCTTTGAGGCTGAATTCGGCCTTTCTTAGTACGTGAAGAGATCTGGGATGTTGTATATGCCTCTAGTTGCCGTATTAAGGGCACGGAGGAGCTTCCCCTGGACGTTTTTCGTCAGGCGTCTGCCCTTGCAACCGCGCTGGACCATCTTGTGAGTGATCTGCTCGGTGGAGGCCGCCACCAGATCATGCGATTTCAATCCTAGCTCCGTGAGAAGACGGGCCAGGGGCTGTTCGCCGAGATCGCGTTCGAGGTCCTGCTCCAAGGATTAGACTGTCTTGATGAGATCTGTTGCGGGGAAGCGTACTTTGGCGGCCGATGCATACTTGTCATCCGCACTGCGATAACCGAGAGCGCAGCAGACGACAGAAGCATAACCCTGCTCTTTGAGTCCAAGGATGGCATCGTATTCCGCCGGTGCGAAGCCTTCGATCGCGCAGGTGTCGACGCCTAGCAGAGCGGCCGTCGTCATGAGGTTGCCGAGAGCGATGTAGGCCTGTAGAGCTGCCCAATGAGGGATGCGAGTCTCGGCACCGGGAGAGAGCAGGCTTCCGTACATCATGCCTCGGTACCCCTCAAGGGATTCACGGGGGATGCCGCGCACCTCAACGACGCGGTCAAGGAAACGATCAACCTCCGCTTCCGTCATGGCTGTGCGGCCCGCCATCACAACGTAGTGAGAGGCATCAACCACCTGAGTCTGATTCCATGAATGAGGCTGAAGCTGTGCACGTACGGCCGGATCCTTCACAATCAGGAACCGATAAGGCTGAAGTCCGAAGGACGAAGGGGAGAGGACAAGACTCTCTTCAAGGGTTTTCCACGTGGCGTCGGAGATCTTCTTTGAGGCATCGAAGGTCTTGGTGGCATAGCGCCAGTTCAGAGCG
>CAIKYN010000349.1 GCA_903831635.1 uncultured Spartobacteria bacterium | reverse complement strand
TTGGGGAGCTCTACCGAATCTGGTCGGCAAAAAAAACGGTGCCTACACCGACTACTACTTCACCCCGGTTCTTGAGATCAGCACCATGATGCTCGACTACTACGAGCACACCCAGGACAAGGCGTTTGCCCGGGAAACCCTCCTGCCGTTTGCCAACTTGGGACTCACTTTTTTCACCAATCACTTCCCCCGGGATAAGGATGGGAAGCTGCTCCTCTCCCCGGACAACTCGATCGAGATGTATTGGATGGTAAATAACCCTCTCCCCGACATCGCCGGTCTTCATTATGTCTTGGGTCGCCTCAAGCAGCTTCCCGACGATGCAACGACACCGGAGATGAGAAAATCATGGGCTGATCTGGAGGCAATTCTCCCTTCGCTACCGATCGCCGAGAAGGATGGGAAAAAGGTCATCTATCCCTATGACCCAGCATTGAATCAGGCGTATGACGAGGCAACGAAGACCGGCGTCAAAGCGCATAACATGGAGAACCCCGAACTCTATGCTGTTTATCCCTTCCGACTCTTTGGCCTTCCGGAGTTGGGTAAAGGAGATCTACAAATCGGACTCGATACCTATGCCGCCCGCACCCAGAAAGCCATGCATTGCTGGGGACAAGACCCGATGGACTGCGCCTACCTGGGACTCACTGACGAGGCCAAAAAGTTGGTCATCCACGATCTCACCAATCAGGACAAGGCTCAGAAGTTTCTGGCCTTCTGGGACAAGGGGCATGACTACGCACCCGATGAGGATATCGGCGGCAATGGCGAGCAGACCCTACAACTCATGCTGATGCAGGCCGAAGGAAAGAAAATCCTACTGCTCCCTGCCTGGCCCAAGGATTGGAACTGTACCTTCAAGCTTCATGCTCCCTACAAGACAACGGTCTCTGGCCGTGTGGAGGGAGGGAAGATTCAGGATCTCGTCGTCGACCCCGATTCCAGGAAATCAGATGTGATTGTTCGTCAGTAAAACCCTAGGAACTTGACGCTCCTAGAACTACTAGCGGGAGGTCATCGCGGAGCGGAGTTCCTTCTCAGCCATAGGTGACCAGTACCCGCACTCAAGTTGTAGGAAAACCGAGGTGTAGGGCTGGGTGTGATTTGTCTTTAGAAGGAGGACGTGGAAGGTTTTGCCAGCCTCGTCCAGCTTCCTGATGATTTGCTCGTGGGGAAGTGATTCGGTTTTCTTGGAGGCGAGGAGTTTTCTTAGGTCATCGCGATAGGCCGTGATTCCCGGGGCATTCTTTTCCGAAACGTAGGGAAGCTCACTATCGGTCATGATGACCGGACGGACGTGTTTGGTGGCGGCTAGCGCGTCGAGCACCGCACGGGTGACCTCGATCTGACCCTTGCCTGTCTCGATGGTTTGAACGCCGGGAGCGGTCTGCCAGGGGTAGGCAGAGTCGGCGATCACGATCCAGTTGCGATGACCGAGAAGGGGGAGTTCTTGATGGAGCGTTTGCAGCCAATCACCCGCACGGAGTTGCGGCACCAGTGTCAGGACGAGAGAAAGCAGGATTTGGGATGTCTTGTTCATGGAGAGTGGGGGTGATTTTTTAAAACTTCAGATCGATTCTCAATGCTTCACCGGACCTCATGACAACCTGATCGTTGAAGGTGATGGTGGTCTTTCCGTTGATGGTTTCCGACGTTGAGGGGATGGTCTTTCCATGACAGGTCACCGCCAAGGATAGGGGGCTCTTCGGCGCTACGAGGCTGAACGAGCGGAGTGACACCGATCCCCAGTTCACAGTCAAATCAGCCGTCATCGTCTCGCCCGTGATTTCCTGCGAGTAGGAACCCCACCCCTCGGCGGCCGTGAACGCGGCTTTGAAATGTTCCGGATGGATGCGCGGGGCAAATCCGATATGACCCTTCGGACCGTCATACTCGAAACCGCAGGCGGCTAAGAAGACACCGTAGCTGGCCATCGAGCGCCCGTAGTGGTCACCGCACTCGACTTCATTGTAGGGATTGCGCTTAAAGGCTCCATAGCGGTCATGAAGCGCGCGCTCAATAGCCAAGCCCTTCGTCACGAGATCACTCCCGGGTTCACCCTCCCAGATCATGTGACCGGCCACCTGATGCTCAAAGCCGTTCATGCACTCGTTGAAATAGCTGGCATACATGGCATTCCCCTGACCGCTAGCCTTTGCCAAATCCCAGTCTGCTCGGGGGAAGGTACACATGATCAAACCACCCTCTCCAGCCACGGCGTAGGTGCGTCCTTTTTTATAGACGTTCTTGAAAGGCCCGACATCGGGAGCGAAATTATACTTCCAGAGTGACTCAAGCGAGGAGACCGTTTCCTTTTTCGGTAGTACGCGAGGCAGGCCCACTTGAAAGGCCCAGCTTTGTCCCAGCACCTGATCGATCTCGCTACCGGAGCCCGAATTGATCGTTTCGGGGTGAGCGGGATCGACCTTGTTCTGGAAGTATTCTCCGTTGAAGAGGTTCTTCGTCATGAAGTCTTGTCCTGCCCCCGCTATCCTCCGGTAGCGCGTTGCCGCATCGGGTTCGTTCATCACATCGGCCATTGTTGCGGAGGCCTGGAGAGCAGCCAGGTAAAGGCCGTTATACCAAGCAACCTCACCGCGCCAATCAGTATCGAGGGTGTTGTGCTGTGCTCCTTCGATGACCCCTTTTTCACCGGGGTCCTGCCTGATCATATACTCCATGGCCTTTTTCACACCCGGCCAGATTCGTCTGAGGAAAGCGTTATCAGTTGTCATCTGGTGCTCCCTCAACGCCCTGAGGATGTACATGGCCTGGGCGTCAATGGCTGCCTTTCCACCGTTCTCACTACGGCAATCGATCCACCCCTCGGGGGAAAGCGAGGTTCCGAAGTCCACCTGTTCGCGTTGATCGCGCTCGATGCTGGGGAAAAGACGTCCAACGGCCTGGGCATATCCATAAACATGACCGCAGGTTCCCTCGCACGCGCCAACTCCTTCCCATGCCCACCAGCGACCGTTCCTGAACCGGTAGTTGGAGGAGGAGGCCAGATTGTCTATCGAAAGCAGGGTGCGGTCTAAAAACCACCACGGAAGCGTTGAGTCATACCACGTATTATTCCATAGACGGGTACACCGTTCGAGACGATCCCTGTTCTTGACGAAGTAACGCACGACATCGCCCGCGGAGGAAAACTTCGAGGCATACCATCGCCCTTGCTCCTTGATTTTCGGGATGTGATTGAGATTCGGGAAGAACCAGGCGATCACAAAGGTCAGCTTCTTTGATTCGCCCGGTTGGAGCGTGAGGGTGCGACCTAGGAATCCTGTCAGTTTTTCAGGTGCTCGAGCCTCCTGCTTTCCGGAAGTCAGATCTGCAGGGCCGTCAAGCAACGCAAGAGCCATAGCGCCGTTGTCCTCGGCGTCAGGGTGATTCTCCAAGGATCCTGTTTTCGGATTGTGGAGAATCTCCCGATCGCTCAGGAAGATTTTCCCCACCGTGATCCCAGATTTCGGCGTGGTCTCATTGTCAACAATGCGGAGAATGCCCTGCTTTCCTATCCAAGGAGTCAGATCAAGTGACTCGAGTCGCAGCTCGCGGACATTGTTATAAGAAGAAGGAGGGCGAAGGCTTGCCACGACA
>CAIKYN010000348.1 GCA_903831635.1 uncultured Spartobacteria bacterium | reverse complement strand
TCAGTGATTCCGTGACCGCTGAGGTCACCATCTCGACGGTGATCTCCTTCATGCAGCGGAAGTCGATGGGGCATTTTCTGAGGTAGCAGGGGCTGCACTCGACCTTGCGCCTGATGATTCGGTGGGGAGGTTGAGTCACTCCAGTGGGTCCCGTCAGGGTTGGCTCGGTCGATCCGAAGATCGCAACGACCGGGACGCCCAGCAGATCCGCCAGATGCATCGTGCCGGTGTCATTCGTCAGCAGCAGGGAACAGCCTTTGAGTTCAGCTATGAGTTCCGGAAGTGTGGTCTTGCCGCAGAGGTTCTCAACCGTGCCGGGGAAGTTGTTTGAGAGAACCTCCCCGAGATCGGCTTCCTTGGCCGTTCCGACGATGAGCCAGGTGAGCTCGTAATTCTTGGAGATCTCCTCCATGACCGAGCGGTAGCGTTCCAAAGGCCAGCGTTTGGCGGGTCCGTACTCTGCGCCGGGACAGAGAGCGACACGCACGGGCCCCGTGGGTTGAGTGCGGGGACTTGTCGGAGGGGGAGCCTCTCCACCAAGATGACGGATGATGGTCAACAGCTCCTCGCTCTGATGGATGGTCGGATGAACATTCCGTGATGTGGTCATCATCTGGTTCAGGAAACGCCTTCCGCGATGGATATCCCGTCCGATGCGTCTCGGGATTTTCGCCAACCAGACCTCGAGAGCGCTGCGCATGGAATTCGGCAGCAGGAATGCAGCGTCAAACCGCCCTGCTTTCTTGATCAGTCGTGCCACGGCGCGAGGAGAGGCCTTGGCGGGAATCTCTAGCACTTGGTCGACTTCGGGGATCTCTCTCCAGAGCGGGGCGAGCTTTTCCGGAGAGAGGATGGTCAGGTGAAGATCAGGTCGTCCTGACTTGATGGCGCGAATCGCTGGAGCCGCCATGCAAGCGTCGCCCAGCCAGTTCGGGGAGCGGATCAGGAGATGCAGGGACTGAAGCTTGTCAGGATCCTGCCCGCCGGGCAGGTGAATGCCGCGCTTGGCACTGCTGAGAAGGAAGTTCGGATGGGGGAGCTTCCAGCGGTTATGAACCCAGAACCAATCGGCGGGGGAGCGATGGATTTCGCGCTCCAGCAGGAGGTTGAGATCCATGGTAATCTCCGCAATGTCTCGTCCCTCGGTCGGCACGGGATCGCTGGTGTGGATGACCCAGCGGGCAAACCCCACGGTACGGACGCTTACCATGGAGAGAAGCGATCCGGTGCGCTGGGCCAGGCTGGCAGCCAAGGGGGAGGTTGAGGCGAGTTTGCCGAAAAGGGGCATCCAGATTCCGGCATTCCCCGCATGCTGATCCGTCAGGACGCCGACGACCCCTCCCTCCTTGAGCAGGGTGGCGGCTCCCTGCATCTCTTTCTTGCGGTCAAAGGTGTGCACGCCCCTGCTACGGCGATCGCGATTCACCAGATCATCCATCAAAGGACTGCGGAGCGCCTGATAGACGCATCCGGCCTGTCGGGGTTTCACGAACTCGGCGATCTGAGCGTTGATCTCCCAGTTTCCAAAATGACTTAGTGCGGCGACGGTGCCCCGGCCCTCGGCTTTTTTTCCGACGATCCAATTCTCCCAGTTCGATTCCTGGTCGAATCGGAGTCGGGAGCGAAGCTTCTTCTCGCTCAGGGCCGGGATCTTGATCGAGCAGATGAGATTTGCCCCGAGATTAAGAAAATGCTTCAAGGTGATCCTGGATGCCTCCTTGTCCGTAAGCGAAGGGCCGAAGGCAATCCGGAGATTCTGTTTGGAGAGACGGCGGTAGCTGGGCAGAATCAGCCACACCAGAAGTCCGATAGCTTGTCCCAGAACGAAACAGAACGTGATGGGGAGCAGTCGGATCAGGGTGACAACCGATAAAGCGAGCAGATACAGAAGACGATCCATGATCAAAATCGAAGGTGACAACAGTAACGGGGCTCCTGCGGCTTCGGAAGGCAAATTCCCCGTTCCCGGGGCAATCTTCCTTCCAGGCGCGACGATCGGCATCCTGGGAAGCGGCCAGCTAGGGCGGATGTCCGCCATGGCCGCGAAGAGTCTCGGCTACCGGGTGGTGGTCTTTGATGAAGCGGTCGATGGTCCGGCCTGCTCCTGTGCGGACCTTTCTATCACGGCTCCTTTCGACGATCTGGATGCTCTGGCCCGGTTTGCAAAGGCTGTTGATGTCGTGACGATCGAGTTCGAGAACATCCCAATCGGTGCGCTGGAGTTCCTAGAAACTCGCGTGCCGGTTCGACCCTCTGCTGCAGTCGTGCGTATCTGCCAGGATCGCGTGCTGGAGAAGGAGTTCCTTAAGAACAATGGATTTCCCGTGGCTCCTTTTCGCGTCATCACCTCGGCGGAGGAGTTGGGGGCAGGGCTTGCTGATCTGAACGCCCCCTCGATTCTGAAGACAGCGGTCCTTGGCTACGATGGAAAGGGACAGATTTCCCTGAAGCCGGGCGATGATTTTGAGAGTGCCTTGAAGCAACTCGCCGCCCCCCGCGCCGTGCTGGAGCAGCGGATTGGCTTTGTCTCGGAGGCCTCGGTGATTTGTGCGAGGACTTCGCAGGAACATCAGTGGCATACGCTCTGCTTTCCCGTGCAGGCCAATGTTCACCGGAATGGCATTCTTGATGTCACCACCGTGCCAGCTCAGCTTGATCCCACCGTGCTTCACAAAGCGCAGGAGATCACCTCGGCAATCGCGGAAAAGCTCGGTGTCGTCGGGCTGATTACCGCCGAGTTCTTCGTCATGGAGAACGGCGACCTGATCGTGAATGAGTTGGCGCCGCGTACCCACAACTCAGGGCACCATACGATGGAGACGACCATGACCAGTCAGTTCGCCCAGCATATCCGCGCGATTTGTGGTCTACCTCTCGGGCCGGTGGATCTCCGTTCCCCCGGGGTGATGATTAATCTTCTGGGAGACCTCTGGAGAGGGGGTGAGCCCGACTGGGAACTCCTGTTGCGCGAACCAGGACTCTTCCTGCATCTCTATGGGAAACGGGAGGCAAAGAACGGTCGCAAGATGGGACACTACACGCTGATTTCAACTCAAGAAGGCCTTTTGGAAACAGGGAGGAGAGCTCTCGAACTGCGCGGACTGATCCCTCACGGGGCACTCTGAGAGAGTTCCCTTTGAAAAAATCTTTGAACACATCCGATTCCTGCTTGTCTGAAAAAATGCTGCCTAATAACGAAACTAGGGCTTAGACCAACCCTTCATCGAAATCACATAGAGCACAAAGAATCCAAGCAGTCGTCTCAATAACCCTGATTTATGAATCCATCCGTCCAAGAACTCGATCGTCGCGTCCAGGAGGCCAGCACCTGGGTCAAGCCACTCACGCAGGAAATGAGTCGTGTGGTCATCGGCCAGCAGGGCCTTGTCCGCAGTCTTATCATCGGTCTACTTGGCAATGGCCATGTCCTTCTCGAGGGTGTGCCAGGACTTGCGAAGACCCTCACGGTCCGGACTCTCTCCTCCTGTATCCATGCTGACTTTTCCCGCATTCAGTTCACACCGGATCTTCTGCCTGCGGATCTGGTAGGAACCTTGATCTACAATCCGCGCGAGGGAGTCTTCACCACGCGCAAGGGCCCCGTTTTTGCCAACTTTATTCTGGCCGACGAGATCAATCGCGCCCCAGCCAAGGTTCAGAGTGCGCTCCTCGAAGCGATGCAGGAGCGTCAGGTCACGATCGGTGAAGAGACCTTTAAGCTGCCTGATCCCTTTCTTGTTCTGGCCACACAGAATCCGCTGGAGCAGGAGGGGACCTATCCCCTGCCTGAGGCCCAGTTGGACCGCTTCATGCTAAAGGTCGTGGTCGGTTATCCTACCCGCAGTGAGGAACGCTCCATCCTCGACGCGATGGCGACCTCCTCGCCAAAGACCCATGTCGACGCGCTTGTCACCCGTGAGCAGATCCTCGAGGCGCGCAATGTGGTCAACGCGATCTTTGTTGATGATCGGGTCAAGGACTACATCGTCGACCTGGTCTGGGCAACGCGTGAACCCGCCAATTACAACCTCAAGCTGGATGGTCTCATCCGCTACGGTGCCTCCCCGCGTGCCACAATCTACCTCACATTGGCCGCAAAGGCGCATGCCTTCCTAAATGGTCGCGGCTACGTGACTCCGCATGACGTGAAGTCGGTTGGCACCGAGGTCTTGAGGCATCGCGTTGCCGTGAGCTACGAGGCGGAGGCCGAGTCCATTTCCTCCGAGGAGATCGTGAAACGCGTCTTCGAGGGAATGCCCGTTCCCTGATCCGGAATCACGGTCCGCCCTGACGAAAGTCAGTCAGCTCCGACACTCCACCGATGAACGACACACGGGATATCCTACGCAAGATCCGGCGACTCGAGTTGCGCACGCGCAGACTCGTGGAGTCCTCCTTTGCCGGGCAGTACCAGAGTGTCTTCAAGGGGCGCGGGATGAACTTCGAGGAGGTACGCCCCTATTCGCCCGGCGATGAGATCCGTGCGATTGACTGGAACGTGACCGCCCGTACGGGTGAGCCCTATATCAAAAAATTCACCGAGGAACGTGAGATGACGGTGATGATCGTCCTCGATGTCAGCGCCTCGGGGAACTTCGGCAGTGTCCAGGAGAGCAAGCGGGAGCTTGCGGCCGAAGTCGCGGCGATCCTTGCCTTCAGCGCGATTCACAATAACGACAAGGTCGGTCTGCTGCTCTTCAGCGACCGAGTGGAGCTCTTCATTCCTCCAAAGAAGGGCCGTCATCATATCCTCCGACTGATCCGAGAGATGCTCTATTTTGACCCCAAGGGACGCGGTACGGATCTCGCCGGAGCATTGGAATACATGAACAAGCTGATCACGCGTCGGGCGGTGGTCTTCGTGATTTCCGATTTTTTCACGGGAGACTTCACCCGTCCGCTGACCGTCTCCGCAAGGCGTCATGACATGGTGGCGCTTCCAATCGTGGATCCTGCTGAAGAGGAGCTTCCTGATGTGGGTGTCATCCTCCTCGAGGATCCCGAGACCGGCGAACAGATAGAGGTCGACACTTCAAGGCGTGCCATCACACAAAATTACGCAGA
The DNA here is from genome assembly GCA_903831635.1 of uncultured Spartobacteria bacterium. Lineage (GTDB taxonomy): Bacteria > Verrucomicrobiota > Verrucomicrobiia > Chthoniobacterales > UBA6821 > UBA6821. The sequence goes on along the minus strand of CAIKYN010000348.1, from coordinate 322 downwards.
CCTAGCAGCGCTGCGTACGAAGGATCTCACCAGCATGTTTGGCTCGCGCGGCATCGACATGGTTTCTCTCCGAACGGACAAGGACTACCTGCCTGTTTTGCGGAATTTCTTCGACAGGCGAGGAAGGAGGATGGCGGCATGACGAATGCACCCCAAGGAGCCGTCGGAGTCGCTCCAGCTCCCGGATTGAGCTTTGCGCCGGGAGCTGTGGGTCCCACTCCGGCCCCGATCCATGATATCGTCGGACCACTGCCCTTCTTCTCGGGCCCTCTTGGGTTGATCCTTATTGTTCTGCTGGTAGTGGCAGTTGCAGGAGGTCTGG
>CAIKYN010000347.1 GCA_903831635.1 uncultured Spartobacteria bacterium | reverse complement strand
TTTGACACCGAGGCCACCCTCGAGAAGGCCCGTTACCTGATTGGTCTCTACAAGAGCGTTGGAATCGACCACGAGCGCGTCCTGATCAAGATCGCTTCAACCTGGGAGGGTATCCGCGCCGCCGAAGTCCTTCAGAAGGAAGGGATCAACTGCAACCTGACCCTCATGTTCTCGATGCCCCAGGCTGTAGCTTGCGCCGAGGCCAAGGCCCGCCTCATCTCTCCTTTTGTCGGCCGTATCTACGACTACTACAAGGCGACCACCGGCAAGGAATATGTCGGCATGGAGGATCCCGGCGTCCAGTCGGTCCATAAGATCTACAACTATTTCAAGAAGTTCGGCTACGAGACCCAGGTCATGGGAGCCAGCTTCCGCAACACAGGCGAAATCGTCGCTCTTGCAGGTTGCGATCTCCTCACCATCAGCCCTGACATCCTTGAGAAGTTGGAGCAGTCCACCGAGCCAATGCCTCGCGTCCTCAGTCCCGAGGCCGCCAAGAGCATGGAGATCGAGCGCATCCCTGTCGATGAGAAGAGCTACCGTTGGCTCCTCAACGAGGATGCCATGGCCACCGACAAGCTTGCCGAGGGTATCCGCAAGTTTGGTGCCGACATCGTGAAGCTCGAGGGAATGATCGCCGAGGCCTGCTAATCTTGGTGAACTGACCTCTCGATACGATTTTCACCCTGCCTGTGATGATGAAACGCTTTCTCCCGCTTCTCTTGGCTGCTGCTCTTACCAGTTGTGCCACGGCACAAGTTCCCTCTACGGCAACTGCCGGTGGAGCGGGCGATGATCATCCGGGCTCGGTACCTGTGTTGCTGGGTCTTGATCCTGTCCGTCAGGACCTGAAGCTTTCCTCACTTCAGTGCGCGCTGCTTGATTCCCTCCGGACCGAGTACAAGTCGCGCGCGAAGCAAATCACCGCGATCGGCATGGCCGATCAGGATGCGGCCTTGCGTTCCAGTTGGGATCTCCGTTCCCTTCGTAAGCAGTTCAACCAGCGAGCACTTCAGGTGCTGAACTCTTCCCAGCAGGAGAGACTCCGTCAGATTGAGCGACAGATGCTTGGCGGCAAGTTGCTCTCGTCACCGAAGGAGCAGCAGTTGCTTGGACTCTCCCAGCAGCAGCAACAGCAGCTATCGGTGATCTCGCAGTCATCCAATGCAAAGATCGTTGCCCTCAACGCTCAGTCCACCTCCGGCAAAATCTCCCCGTTTTGGACCGACATCAAACGTCATCAGATCGACAGTGCCACGAAGAATCAGATGCTCTCCGTGCTGACGCACAAGCAGAAGAAGCAGTGGCTTGTCTTAAGTGGTCAGAAAATGGGCTTCCCCAAGATTCACGATCCGAACGCCAACACGAAATCACTTTTCGAGGGATATTAATTCCGAGGTGGGCATCGCTGAAAAAGCGATGCCCTGCTTGCTCACTGAATTCCCGCTTTCCACATCAAGTTCGCAGTTTCTTTTTATATCCAGAGATCCCATGAAACGTCTGCTTCTCCTTCCTCTTCTTGCGATAACGATTGCCTCAGCCTCCGCAGGCAACATCACCAACACGTCCACCCCCGACAGCATCTCTTACATGCCTGTCCTGCTGAACCAGCCTGAGATCCACAAGGATCTGAAGATCTCT
>CAIKYN010000346.1 GCA_903831635.1 uncultured Spartobacteria bacterium | reverse complement strand
AGTCAACCTGTCCTGATTCTCAGAAAAACATCCTTGGGTAATTCACGCGGAACAATCCTTCTCTTTCCGGGCGGTGGTTACCATGCCTTGGCCATCCGACATGAGGGTGAACTTGTTTCCGATTTTCTCAACAAGCAGGGGTATGACGTGGCGATTCTCGAATACTCCATCGGATCATCTCTTGCGGTCAGGGATAAGGCCCTCAAGGATGCACGCAAGGCTTGGAATCTACTGAGCAAGAACGGACAAGAGTTCGGCTTCCAGACAAAACCCATCGGAGTCATGGGGTTTTCGGCTGGCGGTCATTTGGCAGCACGCCTCGTGCATACTCTTGATGGGAAACATGCACCCGACTTTCTCATCCTCATCTACCCCGCCTACTTGGATGAACATGCCGGACCCAAGGGGTTTGATTTGGCTGTGACTCCTCCGAGTGATTCTCGGACCAAAGTGTTTGTCCTGATCGGTGATCAGGACAAACCGCAATGGATCAGCGGTGCGAAGGCCTATGCCCAGGCCTGCCATGAAAACGGTCAGGAGGTAAACTTTTATCTTCTAGCCAAGACAGGACATGGCTTCGGTATGAAACCCGATCGAACCGGAGCGGCCTCCCAGTGGGAACGATTGTTTGGTAATTTTCTGAACACTAACACACCGACACTCTCCCGATGAAATCGCTCCTCAGCTTCCTCATACTAGCAACCGGCAACCTGGTCCTTGCGGTTACCCCGTCACCTGAGGCCTCTCCATCCCAGGAATCAACGACATTACCGACTCCATTGACGCCATCTGCGCCAGCAACCCCGCGGATCAACGGGCCATCGGTGTTCGGCGTTCGTCCCGGATCACCATTTCTTTTCGCAATTCCAGCGACCGGGGAGCGTCCGATGACCTTCGCCGCCGAGGGCTTACCCAAGGGACTCTCGCTTGATTCGGCCACCGGCAGGATCACCGGTTCAGTCGTTCAGGTCGGCACGAACGCAGTGACCCTGACCGCACGCAATGACAAAGGGGAGAGTAAGCATTCCCTGAAGATTGTTGTCGGGGAGCAGATCTCCCTGACTCCCCCCATGGGATGGAACAGTTGGAACTGCTGGGGTGGCAAGGTGAGCCAGAAGAAAGTCCTCAGCTCCGCACAGGCCATGAAAGCTTCAGGTCTCGATCAGCATGGATGGACCTACATCAATATCGACGATGGCTGGCAGGGTAAACGCGGTGGCACTTGGAATGCGATCCAACCGAATTTCAAGTTCCCCGACATCAAGGCCCTCGCCGATCAAATCCATGGCATGGGCCTTAGATTCGGCATCTACTCCACCCCGTGGAGGGGGAGTTACGAGGGGCATATCGGCAGTTCCTGTGACAATCAAAACGGGGTCTATGACTGGATTGAATCAGGCGATCACAACGAATACTACAGGATAGGAAACACGGGAGCAGCCTTCAACCAAATGGCTGGTGGAGCCCAGAATGAGGCGGCACGGAACAAGAGCAAGGAAGGCGCCGAGATTATGGCCAAGCGGAAGTCGAACTGGAAATTCGGCACCTATCCGTTCCACGAACAGGATGCGAAGCAATGGGCTGAATGGGGAGTCGATTACCTCAAGTATGATTGGAACCCGATTGATGTTCCTCATGTCGAGGCCATGGCCAATGCTCTTAGGGCGACAGGCCGGGATATCGTTTACAGTCTCTCCAATTCCGCGCCTTTCAAAAATGCCGCCGACTGGCAGCACCTATCAAACCTCTGGCGAACGACCGGCGATATCAATGACAGTTGGAAAAGCATGAGTGGCATTGGTTTTGGCAAGCAGACTGCCTGGTCTGCTTACCAGGGTCCCGGTCATTTCAACGATCCCGACATGCTGGTGGTGGGGCGCGTTGGGTGGGGGAATCCGCATCCCTCCCACCTTACTCCGGACGAGCAGTACTCCCATGTCTCACTCTGGTGCCTGCTTTCCGCACCGTTGCTGCTCGGATGTGATCTTGAACATCTCGATCCCTTCACACTCGGCCTGATTACCAATGACGAAGTGCTGGCCATCGATCAGGACGAACTCTGCAAACCGGCGGTCTGTGTTTCCCCTGAGGGTCCACTGAAGGTCTACGTCAAGGAACTCGTT
>CAIKYN010000345.1 GCA_903831635.1 uncultured Spartobacteria bacterium | reverse complement strand
AATAAGAAGCCGGCCGGCCAACCGAACTACTCCCTGGCTGACTTCATCGCCCCGCGTGAGTCCGGGCGCCTCGACACGATCGGCGGCTTTGCCGTCACGGCAGGTCCTGAGGTTGGCGAGTATGCCGAGGGGTTTGAGAAACAACACGACGACTACACCGCCCTGCTCGTGAAGGCACTCGGTGATCGCTTTGCCGAGGCGGCAGCCGAGTGGCTCCATAAGCAGGCCCGTGATCTTTGGGGCTTCGGCAAGACGGAGAACCTCACCAAGGAGGAGTTCATCCGCGAGAAGTACCGCGGCATTCGTCCCGCCGCCGGCTACCCTGCCGGTCCTGACCACACGGAGAAGTGGGAACTCTTCCGCCTCCTCGATGCCACCAAGCACACAGGCATTACTCTCACTGAGAGCCTCGCGATGAATCCCGCCAGTTCCGTTTCGGGTCTCTACTTCGCCGCCCCCGAATCCCGCTACTTTGCCGTGGGCAAACTCGGCCGCGACCAGATCGAGGATTATGCGAAGCGGAAGGGAATGCCGGTGGCCGAAGTCGAGAAGTGGCTTGGGCCTTATCTGCAATATGACCCCGACAGCGAGTTGGTTGGGGTTTGTATGCCAGGCGTCCTCAATTCCTAGGAGAGGCTCGCGATATTGAACGGCACTTTGTTCCCACAAAGCGGTGCCGCCCTTCGGATCCCGCTGCGCTGACTTCTTCGTGCCTCTTCCCAGAGGCTTTGTTCGCTCGTGCGCTTAGATCTCCATTCAAACTTGCGAGCATTGGCTTCTTGAGAGGCCGACTTAGCTACTCGGATTGCAACGCCCAATCCATGATCTCGGGGCTGGCTAATGATGCTATGGCATCAAATGGAACAGGGACTCCGTCGATGACCCTGACATTGCGGGGCGCCGTGTCCGTCAGTAGAATATTGGTGGCTGTATTTAGGTAGGTATCCACGCTGATTTGATAAAATCCGTAGAGGGCGAACGATTCTTTGATCTCAAGTTCGGAGGGGTTTTCGGATTCCAGGAACGGCTGACTCACGCAGATGCGCGGCACAAACAACTCTTTCTGCGGCCATAGAAACCCTTCGTAGCGTGTCTGGTATTCACCGAGCGTGTTCAGGAGCATCCAACGCCGGATGTAAACTCTCGGATCGTCGTTGACTGTCGCGTAGAAGTGCCTACCGCTGAGTTCCGGATCGGATGGAAGGAATTGGGAAAAGCACCCGAAGGAATCACTGTGGGTGATCTTATAAATTCGTTCCGGTTGGGATTCAACTTGAACCAGATGATGCTCATCCCCACCGACCTCGTATTCCGTGCCTTCCAGCAGGGCAGTGAGGCTGAGGCTTTTAGGGCAAGCCTTTAGGAGTGGCGCGAGAGCGTCACCACGCCGCTCCCGAGGTTCCTGCCAATAGAGCGGTGAACCGTTATGGTGAAGCCCTTCCAGCTTCCGAAGGACCTCGCCCAATTCCCGGTTTTCGGGGCTGGAATTCTCGATATCTTGCCAGTCGTCGCGATCTTCCATGAATTCGTTGATTCCGTGGCTTCCTTGCCAGTCTGAGACGAGTAAATCGGTGCCATAATTTTCAATCAATACTCAATCCAGTGAATATCAAGCCTTCATTACTAAAGATCAACATTCTCCTCTTTCCTGTTCATAGGTAATCGGGAGGATTCCGAGAGCCTGGCCATGAATCCCGCCAGCTCCGTCTCCGGTCTCTATTTTGCCGCTCCCGAATCCCGCTACTTTGCCGTCGGCAAGCTCGGCCGCGACCAGATCGAGGATTATGCCAAGCGGAAGGGGATGCCTGTGGCCGAAGTCGAGAAGTGGCTTGGGCCTTATCTACAATATGATCCCGACGCCGAACTTGTGGGGGTTTGCCAACCAGGCGTCCTCAACTCTTAGGGGAGGCTTGGGATATTGAACGGCACTTTGCTCCCGCAAAGCGGTGCCGCCCTATCGGGTTCCGCTGCGCGGACTTCTCCGCGCCTCTTCCCAGAGACTTGGTTGGCGGATAGCGTCGTTGGTCTGCGCTCGCAGTAGTTCACTACAACTTCGCTTGCCCGCCTAGCTTTCCGTCCAAGCTTGCGAGCCTTGAAGAAATATTGCTTGCGAGCCTAGTAGTTTCTTGGCGAGGACAATCCCTGCAGTTATCGCTTTTCGTCTTGCTTTGACATTTTAAAATGTTAGAAATTATCTGACAAGAGGCTATAAAAACTGATTGATGAAAAAAACTCTTCTTACAATAGCTCTTGCAGCGGGAAGCATTGCCTATGTCGGATCATCAAAAGCTGAATCAGCATCTGAAAAGAAAGTTATAGCCTCATTAGAGCAACAATGGATTGAGGCTTTTAAGGCCAATAATCCCAAGCTTTTAGAACCGATTATTGCCAAGACATGGGTTCAAACCTCAGGAGATGCTACACTCTCCGGGAAAGCCTATGAGATGGCTGATACTAAGAAAACAAAATGGAAGAGTTTGAAAAACAATGATCTTAAGATCACGATGTATGGAAATACGGCTATAGTTACAGGAATCTTTCAAGGAAAAGGAACGGCTTCCTGGGGTGCAGTCGATGATCATTATCGTTTTACTGATACTTGGATTAAAATGCCACATGGCAATTGGCAATGCATTGCTACCCAGTTGACGACTACAGCAAGTCACTCAATAAAATAATACATTATAAATAATATTTTTCATAAATATTT
>CAIKYN010000344.1 GCA_903831635.1 uncultured Spartobacteria bacterium | reverse complement strand
CTTCCTCATCACGAGTGCTCTTCCCTCGGAGGGTAAATCTTTCTGTTCTTCCAATTTCGCCACCACGCTTGCCCAGCAGGGATTCAAGACTCTGCTTGTGGATGCTGACCTTAGGAAACCATCCATCTCCCGGATGTTTTTCGGTATCAATCGCAAGCCTGGTCTCTCAGAAGTGCTTTTGGGTACAGTGGCACCAGCCGATGCTGTCAATGCCGGCGGTGTTGAGGGGCTTACCGTGATGACTGCTGGTGGTCTCTCTTCCAACCCATCCGAGCTACTTGCCGGCAAGAAGTTCCGAGACTTTCTCGCCGATGCCTTGACGAAATATGACAGGGTCGTTATTGACTCGGCTCCCGTCTTGGCAGTCAGCGACACACTGTTGATTGCTCCCTCGGCAGATGTGGTGTGCTTGGTTGTCCGCTCCTTCCTGACTCCTCGCAAGATGGTTTCTCGCGCGCTGAAGACACTGGCTGATGTGAAGATCAAGCCCTCGGGACTCATCTTTAACTGCATCCCTACGGGCGGTGGTGCCTATGCCTATTATTATTCTGGAAAGTATTATGGCTCCTATGGAGGCAAGGGTGTCTATGGCAGCTGAGCCCTCTATTCCCTTTTGGATTCCCGATTACCCGTCACCGGTCACTCTTTGACCATTTTTAGCGACCCTCCCCCAGGTCATTATTCCGCCAAGTGCGGCATCTCGGCCAAGTGCGGAAGCGTGAAAAAATTTAAAGGATAGAAGCCAAAAATCTGGTGTGCTCAATACTTTATGGTTTTTGATTTTTCCCCTCTTCCCTTCAGTCGTTTTATCTTTTAACTTTTTCCAATGCGCATCCTCATCACCGGCGGAGCCGGATTTCTTGGCTCCCATCTTTGCGACCGCCTCATCGAGCAGGGGCATGAAGTCATCTGCCTCGACAATTTCTTCACCGGGCGTAAGGCCAACATCCAGCATCTTGTGGGGAATGCCCGCTTCGAACTCGTTCGCCATGATGTGATCGACCCATTCAAGTTCGAGGTGGACCGCATCTATAACCTTGCCTGCCCTGCTTCCCCCCCTCACTACCAGTACAATCCGATCAAGACGATGAAGACCTCTGTGGTAGGTGCCATCAACTGCCTCGGACTTGCCAAGCGGGTCAATGCACGTGTCTTCCAGGCTTCCACCTCCGAGGTATATGGTGATCCTAATGTCCATCCGCAGCCTGAGGCTTATTGGGGTCACGTGAACCCGATTGGCCTGCGTTCTTGCTACGACGAAGGGAAGCGTGCAGCCGAGACGCTCTTCTTTGACTATCACCGTGAAAACGGCGTCGATATCCGAGTGATCCGTATTTTCAACACCTATGGTCCGCGCATGCTGCCCGATGATGGACGCGTTGTCTCCAACTTCATCGTTCAGGCCCTGCAGGGTAAGGATCTCACTGTTTATGGCGAGGGGTCCCAGACCCGCTCCTTCTGCTATGTCGACGATCTTGTCGAGGGATTCATGCGCTTCATGGAGCAGGAGAAGATCGTCGGTCCCATGAACCTCGGGAACCCCGGTGAATTCACCATGCTTCAGTTGGCTGAGCTTGTACTCAAGAAGGTTGGAGGTAAGTCGAAGATTACCCATCTCCCGCTTCCCTCGGATGACCCGAAACAGCGCCGTCCCGACATCTCTCTTGCCAAGGAAACACTCGGTTGGGAGCCAAAAGTACCCCTCGAGCAGGGCATCGAGAAGACAATCGAGTATTTCAAATCGGCACTTGCCAAATGAGAGTGTCGCTTTGGCCTACGTCTTTACATTTGT
>CAIKYN010000343.1 GCA_903831635.1 uncultured Spartobacteria bacterium | reverse complement strand
CCTGGCAGTCTTTTTTGCGATCGATCCGGTACTCCACGCCTCGCTGGTGAGCATCGCACCGAATTACCCCGGATCCACCCGCTGGGAAAAGGCGAACCAGGGAGCCTTTGCCGCACTCAGGCAGGATGGGTCTGTCCTTACTTGGGGGAACAAAGAGATGGGGGGGGACTCCTCTTCGGTCTCTAATAGCCTCGCCACGAATGTCACCGACATCTTTTCCTCACCTCAGGCCTTCGCCGCGCTGAAGTTGGATGGTTCCGTGGTGGCTTGGGGACAGTCCTCGGATGGCGGTGATGTCACCTACCCCTCCGATGTCCGAGCCAAACTCACTTCTGGTGTCATCGACATTTTCTCGACCGGCAATAACAACGGTGCGGCCTTTGCAGCGCTCAAGACCAACGGTTCCGTCGTCACCTGGGGAGACCCTGGGTCCGGCGGCGACTCTTCTTCCGTTTCAAATAATCTCAGGAGTGGTGTGACCAGTATCTGCTCCACAGAGAGCGCCTTTGCTGCCCTGATCAAGATCAATAGCTCCTATCTTCCGATTGCCTGGGGGGATCCGAGTAGTGGAGGAGATGTCGCTAACTTCACCGGAAGCAGCCAGATCCCCAGACAACTCTTTTCCACGGCTGGAGCCTTTGCGGTCATCAATTATGACAAATCAGTGGGAGCCTGGGGTGACCCTGCAAGAGGAGGCGATTGCACAGCTGTTGAGGGAAGTTTAATCGGAGTAACCAACATTTATTCCACCCGTTCGGCTTTTGCCGCATTGACCACAAGTGGGGCAGTCATAGCGTGGGGGGATCCGAATAACGGCGGTAATGAGACCTACCCCGTTGATGTCAGATCCAAGCTCACGAATAATGTCGTGGATATTTATTCAACTGCGGGTGCTTTTGCCGCACTGAAAAAAGATGGAAGCGTCGTGGTTTGGGGGAACTCCTCCTACTACACCAACAATTATGGTGGCTATGCTAACGGTGCCCCCACCAACCAACTCACCTCTGTGGCCGAAATCTTCACAACGGCGGGAGCCTTTGCGGCCGTCAAAACCACTGGGTCCGTGGTTGTCTGGGGAGACGCTGCATCGACCGGTCTAGATGGATATCCTTACCCGAACCCTCCCGCTGCCACGGTGACCAATCTCACCGGAGTCCAGTCCATCTGCCCTTCTCTGGATGCCTTCGCGGCACTGCAGAGCGGGGGATCGGTATCGACCTGGGGTAATACCAGCGATGGTGGGGACTCCTCTTTAGTCTCGAACAGACTCACCTCCGGTGCTCAGGTGCTCTTCGCCACCGAGAGTGCCTTCGCAGCTTTCAAGTCGAACGGCTCCATCATCACCTGGGGCGATCCGGGCAGCGGCGGCGCCGTCACGAATCCAGCTGTTGCTTCGAAACTGAGCAACGGTGTCGTGGTCCTCGCCAGTCCCTTCACCAAGATCCTGGGAGCCCCCCAGACCATTCCTGTGGGTTCGATCACGAATATCAGCAATGTGCTGTCAGGTCTCTCCTACTCGAACAACGAAACGATCCAGATCCCAAGTCAACTCGCCTCCTCGGGACTTCCTCTCGTGCTCTCGGTGCAGTCGGGGCCGGCCACGATCGTGACGAACGCCTTGGGATACCGACTCACCCTCAACGGAGCGGGTAGCGTGACTCTCGCGGTGGACCAGCCCGGCAATACCAACTACCGCGCCGCCTCCGAGCTAAGCACCGGCTTCTCAGTTGGCAAGGGGACCCAGCACATTATCTTCCCCGGGATCACAAACTCCCTGACCTACACGACCAATCCCACGCTGAATCCGTTCAAGATCACCCTCCCTGTGGCCAACTCCGGACTACCCGTCACCTCCACGGTAGTCGGTGCAGCAGCTTCACTCTCCGGCAATACTCTCCGTATTCTCGGGGCAGGGGCTTTCACGCTCTCCGTCACCAATGCAGGCAACAGCAACTACTTCCCAGCCAGTTTCTCCACGAATTTCGTGATTGCGAAGGGGGGCCAAGCTATCAAGCTGCCCTCTATTTCTGGCCGCACCTTCAGCACGAACCAGGCGGCGAATGTTTTCGCCACCACCCTTCCCTCCCTTTCCAGCGTAGGGTTGGTTGTCACGAACACCGTTTCCGGACCCGCCTCCCTCTCGGGGAACCGCATCACCGTGACCGGTGCCGGCACCGTGACGATCCTCTCCACTAATGGAGGCGGGGCGAATTACCTGCCTGCATCCGCCTCCACGAACTTCGTCGTGGCCAAGGCCGCTCAGAGCATCACCTTCCCGACAATCCCGAATCGAAACCTGAGTGCCAATCCAGCGTCCAACAGTTTAACCATCACTCCGACCTCCACCTCCTTGCTGCCGGTGAATTCCCTGGTCGTTTCGGGCCCCGCCTCTCTTTCCAATAATACTCTCATCGTCACCGGTCCTGGAACTATCACCATCGCCGCCTCCCAGGCCGGCAACAGCAACTTCCTCTCTGCCGCCTCGGTTACTAACAAATTCATTGTCGGCAAGATCCCCCAAGTTATCACCTTCGCCCAGCCCGCCCCTCAGACCTATGAAAGCAATGGTTTGGTGGCCCTCAGTGCGAGTGCTCCCGGCGGGCAGGTCTCCTTCACAAGCAGTGCCACCAATATCCTCTCCATTATTGGAACCAATGCCGTCATCCATGGAGCGGGAAGCGCCGTCATCACGGCTCAGATGGGTACCAACCAGATTGCCACCAACTACCTTGGGGCCGCCTCGGTCACACGCACTGTAACCATCGCCAAGGCATCGCAGAGCATCCCTGCCTTTGTCCCTATCTCCCCAGCTCCTTATGGTTCGATCGTGACTCTCACCAACACGAACTCCTCAGCCAGTCTCCCTGTCACCTACTCAGTGAAGTCAGGGCCCGCCTCGCTTCATGGAAATTTCGTCACCATCACCGGGGTAGGGACCGTGACTCTGGCTGCCAACCAGTCCGGCAATGGCAACTACCTGGCAGCTCCTCAGGTCACCACCAGCATCACGACGACCAAGGCCACCCAGAGCATCACCTTTGTGCCCCCCTCGGTGATTCCGGTCGGAGCGACCCTCGCCCTGACCGCAACTTCCTCCTCGGGGCTTTCCGTGACCTATTCCAATGCAACCCCTGCTCTCGCCACCCTCTCCGGATCTAGCCTCACGCCGAAGACCAATGGAGTGATCACCATCATTGCCCTGCAGGCGGGTAATTCCAACTATCTCCCAGCCGCAAACATTACTAACAACATCACCGTCGAGAAGGCCCAGAGCATCGCCTTTGCGCCACCATCCTCCCTCGTCTTCACGAACAACGGAACTTTCCAACTCCTCGCCACGGCTTCACCCTCAGCCCTTCCGGTAACGTACACGAGCAGTAACACGAACACCCTTTCCATCTCGGGCTCAATCGCCACAATGCATGCCAAGGGGACGGTTTCTGTCACGGCCTCGCAGAGTGGAGGCAGCGGTTTTGCTCCCGCAGCGTCCGTCACCAAGACAATTACCCTCCATTGAGCGAAGTCATAGGTGGTTTCCAGTTGATGGTTAGGAGGAGAAGAGTCTCAAAGCATTAATTTCTTTTGGAGGATCGGCTTTCTCTATTCCAGAGCTCGGTTCCTGAGGTGCAAAAAAAATTAAAATCGTGTTGACCTCATGTCACACAATCTCTAATTCCAAACATGTTCAAAAAAAGTTTTAAAAATTTCACGCGTCATCCTACCCGAAATCATCAAAACAATCCGTTCGATTACCCCTTTCACAAATCCTTCCACTCAATAATTAAACACTCATGTCCATCGCGCCCACACTCAGCTCCGCCGAATCGTTCAATCTCAACAACGGATCCCTCGCGAGTTCCTTCTACAACGCCACGCTGACCGGGGCCGAGGGTTCCGCTAATGCCCATCTCAATAATCCGAAGGCTCCCGCTGGCATTACGGGTGACACGATCGTTGCAACCGAATTCCAAGACACGATCTACGGAGGAGCGAACAACGACAGCCTCGTGGTGATTGGCTCCGGCAATCTTATCACTGACACGATCTCCGGTGGTCATGACACGCTGGTGAGTGCGAATGATTTCAACACGCTGATTGGCAACTCCGCATCGACCTTCAAGCTCACCAATTCGAGCTATCTCGATGACAACAGCCTAAAAGGAACAGGTTCCAATGGCCTGCTGATCACGAGTGCCGGAACGATCGACGACAACTTCTCCCGAATCAGCGGCATTGGATCACTCTCTTTGACGGGCGGAAGTTCGGTGACACTCGGCAACAACGCTCAGAATGAAGGATTGAAGTATGTCTACGCCGGAGTTGGCAGCACTCTCGGAGATACGATTGTACAAACTTCCGATACGCTGACCGGCGTTACCCTCAAGGCCGATGATGGCAACAACCTCTTTGT
>CAIKYN010000342.1 GCA_903831635.1 uncultured Spartobacteria bacterium | reverse complement strand
GCCAGCGACTGGCGCAAACCCAACGGTCAATTCGCCATTCTGCCGGAGCAGGTTCAGGAATTCATGGCCTCACTCCCGGTGCGTAAGATCTGGGGCATCGGGCCCAAGAGTGCGGAGCGCTTCGCAGAGCGTGGTATCCATACCTGCGCAGATCTTCAGAAAATGACCTTGCCGGAAATGGTTGTTCAGTTCGGAAAGTGGGGCGAGGAGCTCTATCACCTCTGCCGGGGTACGGATGATCGGGAGGTTCAACCGCATCGCATCAGCAAGTCGCTAAGCAATGAAACCACCTTCAGCGATAATCTCGTCTCTTTGGAGGAGTGCCTGAACGCCATCACGGAGCTCTCCACGGAACTGATCGATGAGTTGCGTCAGAAGGCCCCAGAGAGAAAGATCCGCAAGGCCTTCGTAAAGGTGAAATTCGCCGATTTCACCCGGACGACCAAGGAATGCATCTGTACCGAGCCCTCGACTGAGATCTACCAGACCTTGATCACCGAGGCCCATGGGAGAAAAAATCTCCCGATTCGTTTGCTGGGGACAGGGGTTCGCTTTGATGAAGGGATCCTCGAGAGCGCGGAGGAATCACAGCCGGAGCTTTTCCGGTGAGGCCGAAATTTTAAGGAATCTTCAGAAAAGGTGTAGCCACAAAAGGCACACGCAGCGGATACGAAGCAACGGGCGGCAAGCCAAAATCACGAAAAGCAGAATGGGTTCCTGACCATGACGCAAATCCTATGGAAGGTATGCACAAGCAATCACAACCTCTGTGACTACATGCCTGCATTCTGTGCATCTTGTGGCAGAGATTTTGTTTCATCCTATCCCATGACATGGTGAGCCAATGGACATGAGTAGCCACTCCCATTGACCCATCGCATTTCTTGAGTAACGATCAAGGAATGTTCCTTCCAGGCCAAGCCGTTGTTTGTATCGATGATGCCTTCCCCCTCGGGATCCAGGCCCTCTACGACCAGCTCCCCAAGAAAGGGAATACCTACCACATCCGGGATCTGGTACCTGGCTGCGACTTCAATGCGAATCCCGGTGAGGTCGCCGTCTACCTCACGGAACTTCGCAATCCGAGTAACAAGGTCGGGATCGAGCGGGGGTTCAAGGCGGAGCGCTTTGCTCCCTTGGATACCGAGGAGACCGAAGAGGAGGATATTTTCCACCTCGATGAGGTTCTCCCCTCCCCGAATCAGAAACCCGTTAGGAGTCCGGAACTGACCCCTACTAATACGTAGTCGTGGTTGTGTTTGATGACCCAGCACTCAATCCCGAGCAGAATTAAAGTGGCCTAGGCCTGAGTTTTCAGGAGTTTGTTCATGCGAGGGAGAGTTGGAAGACTTGGGTTGATGAAGATCCAAAAACACCCAACCAGATCCTACGCATGAACTATCACAGCAACTCGCGATTGACCTTTGCGAGTCGAGAGGTATTAGCCAAGTCGGTGATCGATGAGGGAAGATGCTCACGTCCTCACAGGAGTCCCCCCCGAACACACCGTGCCCAGGAGGCAGTGGTTCTCTCGCTGAGGAGGCTGCGGATGCCCGGCTTCCAGATCGCGCGCCAGCGTGGTCTGTCTTGACCGACCGTTTCGCGCATCCTGCGTCAGCACAGACTCAATAAGATCTCTGCATTGGATCCCGCCCCTGCGGTAATACGTTACGAGCGTCAGCATCCCGGAGAACTCCTCCATATCGACATCAAGAAGCTCAGGCGCATCGAGCGGACTGGCCACCGTGTCACCGAGCATCGCGGGGACACGGGCAGAAGAGTCGGTTGGGAGTATGTCCATGAGGCCATCGATGACGCCTCACGTATCGCCTATGTGCAAATCCTGCCCAATGAAAGGCACCACAGCGTGGAACTCTTCTTGCACGCCGCTCTGGGATACTTGGCTTTCCTCGGCAACAAGGTGGAGCGTCTCATGAGTGACAACGGTGAGGCCTACGGTTTAAGAGCTATCGCCGCCTTTCTGCGCAGCAGAGACAGCCGTCACATCTTTATCAAACCCTACGCCCCCAAGACTGACGGCAAGGCCGAACGCTTCATCCAGACCTCCTTGAGATAGTGGGCCTATGTAGCCGCCTACCAAAACTCAGATCACGGATCTTCCCATCTCCAACCGTGGCTCCATAGATATAACTGGCATCGTCCTCACTCCTTTTTAAACTCAACACTCCCATCCAGCGCCTCAACCTCCCCATAAATAACTTATTGAGCGTTCACACCTAGCAACCGCCGTTATGGGGCGTGATCGCTCTGTCGCCACACGGTGCAAAAAACGCCCCGAGGCATGGAAACACCCGCCTTTGAGTACTGCGAGTCCCCCCGAGGCACAGCAGGGACACATTGTCCTTGGCGCACGCGTTCCCCTGCAATAGTATTACAAAAAAATTTCATAAGTGGGTTGAAGTCTACACGGAAAACCCCAGATAAATTTTATGTTAACACATCTAAAGCGGATAATTAAGTCACGCTTTGATCCCTACTCGGTGTTATACAATTTCTTTGCATGGTGCTACAGCTGGATCACTGGCCGCCAATCGATCCGTCGGGCGGCCTACATGAGGATTTTCAAAGACAGTCGCTTTGCAGCCGAGGAATTGTCCATGGCCTCACACTGCCCATGCAATGTTCTGAACGCAGTCATCGAAAGATGGCATCCACGATCCTTTCTGGATGTCGGCTGCGGAACCGGCCAGACCATAGAATATGTTATCAATAGAGGTATCGAATGCCTAGGGCTGGAGGGATCCGCAGCGGCCATTGACCATTCTCCGGTAAAGCGGCACATCCGCATGATCAACCTGAACGACCCCCTCGATCTTGGCCGACGATTCGACATGGTGTGGAGTTTTGAGGTTGCAGAACACATTCACCAGAACTTTACCGAGACCTTTCTGGACACGCTGACATCCCACGGCGATTTGATTGTTTTGTCGGCGGCTCAACCGGGCCAG
>CAIKYN010000341.1 GCA_903831635.1 uncultured Spartobacteria bacterium | reverse complement strand
GAACTACGCGTGAAGATGGAAGACCTTCTTCCCAAGATCGCCGATGTTTTCATCCCAGAGGATGGCGAGATCCTCGATTTTTAGGAACTCGGCAGTTTAGCGATGCCCGGGTTGAGGCGGTATTTCCATCTCGATCACGGGGAGGGGGATTCGGAGGCGGATCTCATCATCGATCAGGATCTCGACATGGTAAGTTCCGAATTTTTGGAACTGTACCCCGCCGAAGAAATGAACGTTGGTTGCATGCGCGTTCAGATCGGTAAGGCTGAAGGGAATCTCCGCCTGTGCAATAGGCTGATCCTCCTCGGGATCATAGATCAGGCACTTTTGGATGAAGTCCCCACTACCGCCGCACCAGCGGGTCCAGAGACAAAGTTTAAAGAATGCAATGGGTAGCGTAGGAGTAGGGATTGCACCGATGACCCCAATGAGTGTCTGCTGTCCGCTGATTTCAGCACGGACATCTTCGCAGAGAATCGCGGCCTGAAGGTCTGGAAGAATGGAATCAGCAGTCATGAGAGTGTCGATGTTGCTGGAGTAGGGAAGTCTTGGCAAGGAGAGCATCACCAGCTGATCCGGGGGGCCCCCAAAGGAAATCCATGCCGGAAGTCTTTGAGTCATTGCCGAGAAGTTCCGAATGGGGAAACATTCATCCAGACCTTTCTCCATGATCTACCTCGATCACAACGCAACCACGTCGCTCTCTCCTGAAGCCCGGGAAGCCATGCTTCCACTCTTGGGAGATCTACTTGGCAATCCCTCCGGCATCCATGCATCAGCTCGGGTCGCCCGGGCAGCCATCGACGATGCGCGAGACCGGATTGCCGCACTGCTTGGTGCGAAATCCCACGAGATCATTTTCACCTCCGGCGGTACCGAGAGCTGCAATCTGGCGGTCCTGGGACTTGCGAGGCGTCACCGCGCCCCGGGAAAAACTCATCTCGTCACCGCCTCCACGGAGCATCACGCCGTGCTCCACGTCATGCGATCGCTTGCTGAACGGGAGGGATTCGAGCTGACCGAGTTGCCTGTTGATGAGCAGGGAGTGATTGATCCGGAAGTTTTTGCCGCAGCGCTACGTCCCGAGACCATCCTAGCTTCCGTGATGATCGCCAACAACGAGACGGGCGTCATTCAGCCGATTGCCGAACTCTCAGCCCTCTGCCGGGAGAGCGGCATTCTCTTTCATACCGACGCTGTCCAGGCGTTTGGGAAGATCCCATGTAACCCGCTTGAGCTGCGTGTCGACGCACTTTCGGCAACAGCGCACAAGTTCTATGGGCCGCACGGCGCCGGTTTTCTGTGGCTCCGCTCGGGAGTCTCCATTGAGGCGATTCAGCATGGTGGCTTCCATGAGAATGAACGCCGTCCCGGCACGGAAAACGTCCCAGCCATCGCCGGAATGGCTGCTGCGGCGGAAGTTGCGGTGAGGCAGGTGGCTTCTGCCGAGGAGTCCGTGAGGGAGTCTTCTCTCAGGGATCGTCTCTGGAGCGGCATCAGCGAGATTGATCCCACGGCGGTGCGTAATGCCGCCTCGGCTCCCGCATTGGCAAATACGCTCAATGTCAGCTTCCCCGGTTGCGATGGGGAGACCCTGCTCATGGGACTCGATCTCGAGGGAGTTGCCGCCTCCAGTGGGTCGGCCTGCATGGTGGGATCGATTCAGGCTTCGCATGTTCTGCTGGCCATGGGGGTCTCCGAGGAACTTGCCCGAGCGACTGTCCGATTCTCGCTCGGTCGATCAACGACTCACGAGGCCATCGACGCAACGCTAGGAGCCCTCTCCCGTGTTTTGGGACGTCAGGTCCGTTCTTCAAAAGCGCTTGGTGTGAAGGCATGACCTCCCTTGTCGATCATTTCAAAGATCAGCTGACAGGGCAGTTGAAGCTCCTTTTCGGACACCCCGTTGCTTCCATGACAGGAGGATTGCCTCCAGCCTTCCCGAAGCCTCTGGGAAATGGGAATTCCAAAAAACGCGATCCGCTTCTCGAGGAGAGGGCACGCGGACTTCTTCATCCGCTCGCCCCGAGGCTCGCGCCCCTGGTCGTTGTCGGTTGGAATTCCCGTATGAGGACCACTGCAGGAGTGGCCATTGCCGCACGCTGGGAGGTCTGGCTGAATCCGGCCCTGAGGGAAATCTCAGAGGACGAAGTCGGGAAGACCCTGCTCCATGAGTTGGCGCACCTCCTTGCACAGCATCGCCATGGTCGTCGCAGACTCTCTCCTCACGGCATGGAGTGGCGCGAGGCTTGCCGGGATCTTGGGATTCCTGATGAGAAACGCACCCACCAGCTTCCCTTTGTTGGTCGGCGCATGAAACGTCGTTATCAGCTCCGCTGTCCGGGTTGCGGGGAGAGCCATGCGCGAGTCCGCAGGCCCCGGAGACGTATTGCCTGCCTGGCCTGCTGTCGGGCCCACAGCGGGGGTGCCTATGATGATCGCTTCCGGTTCCAGATCATGAGCCTCGAGAATTCCTGAAATCCCCGGAGAGAGATCTTACTGAATATTGCCGAAATAATGTTGGCGGAGACTCTCGCAGTATCCGGATTCATGGCGCTGAAGCAATGCCCTGCTGAGGTCGCGGCGTAGCGGGCTTCCGAGAGGCAGGGCAAAGGCACAATACTTCTTTTCAAAGACGGGGCCGACTTCGGTGATCGGTAGTTCCGGATGGGAATTGTCGAACCACTGGAGAGCCATGGCATCGTAGACGATTGCCTCGACCTCATGCCTCAGGAGTGCATGAACTGCATCCGGAAGCGTCGTGTAATTCTCATAATCCAGATTCGCATTTCTGCAGTACGTTTCGGAAATTGTTCCACGGATTGCGGCTACTTTGTGCCCGGGGAGATCCTGGGGGCCGTTGATGATACTATGAAGCTTGTTCACGGTCATCACGCTGGTGACTGAGGAAGTGATGTAGGCCACCACCGCCACGCCGAAGGCGATCCAGATACCCGCCATGATTTTGCCGAGCGGTCCGGGAAGCGGTTTGTGATTGCTCTTGCCGGTCATGGTCACTGACATGACATGGTAAAATGACTCTGCAAGGCCGTTCGCCCAGTCCTTGGGAAACTCCTCGTTCCAGCGGCGTTCCCCGAGGGTGACGAGGAGAGTTCCCGCTAGGATCACTGCGATTCCGATCGCGAAGATCTTCAGGTGACCGCTGTTGCGTAGCCCGTTCCAAAGCTTCATGAGTGAGGCGGTCCTGTTTTCATCGATCATGACCTGCATTCCTCCCTGCAGGAAGGGAAGTGCGAAGTCCATTTTCTTCAGACGGTCGCTCGTCACGAAAACGGAGTCGGCATTGACATCGATTTTCCCCGTTTCCGTTGCCTTGAGGAGTTCGTCGAAATTGGGATACAGGACATATTGGAATTTCAGACCCAAATCGGCCGCGAGCGCCTGCCACAGGTCGATGCAGTACCCCTCGTAGACATCTCCCTTTTTCATGTCGAAGGGCTCGTCCAGAGTGATGCCTACTTTTACGATCTTGTTGGAATTCGAATCAGCAGTGGAGGCCTCCTCTCCCTTGCACGGTGAGATAATGCTGAAAACAAGGGCAGCGATTACTAAAAG
>CAIKYN010000340.1 GCA_903831635.1 uncultured Spartobacteria bacterium | reverse complement strand
CTTATTTAGAATAGTTCTTGATTGAGCTTGAAGGTGGCGATGCGACTGATAATTTGAGACTCTATCTCATGAAGAAACCTTCATCCATTCCCTCCAACGAGTGCCCGATGGGGCAGTATGCGTCGGCAATGGTACAGGGGGGGCTGAGGCTGACGCCGCAGCGTCGTCAGGTTTACGAGGTGCTGATGGACAAGAGGGATCATCCCACGGCCACGGAGGTCTTCATTCGTGCCCAGAAGCGGATGCCCTCGATCTCGCTCGCCACGGTCTACAACTGCCTTGAGACCATGGTCGGCAGCGGCTTGGTGAAGGCCGTCCATGTTGATCGGGAACCGACCCGCTTTTGCGCCAACCTGCAGGAGCATGGCCACTTTCACTGCACGGAATGCGGGCAGATCTCCGACATCGAATTTTCCCAAAACCAGGACAAGGGATGGAAACTCCCCTCCGGATTCCTGGTAACCCAGCACGATGTCTCACTGCGTGGCCTCTGCGCCGATTGCAGTACACATTCCAAAAAAATCCATCACTCCAAACCAACCATCAAGTAACCGACCATGTCCGCTCCTTCCTCTTCTTCACTTTCCATTCGGGATCTACACGCCTCTATCGGTGACAAGCCGATCCTCAAAGGACTGACCCTCGACATCCCCAAGGGAGAGGTTCACGCCATCATGGGCAAGAACGGTGCCGGCAAGAGCACGCTTGCCAAGATCATGGCCGGCCATCCCGATTACACCGTGACCTCCGGTGATGTTCTGCTCGATGGGGAGAGCATCCTAGGTATTGAGCCTGACGTGCGGGCCCGCCTCGGACTCTTCCTTGCCTTCCAGTATCCGATGGAAATCCCAGGCGTCACCATCGCCAACTTCATCCGTGCCGCGCTTCAGGCTCGCCTTCCCGAGGGAGAGGAACTCGAGGCGACCGACTACTACGCCAAGCTCTACTCCAAGATGGATGCCCTCAGCGTGCCACGTAATTTCACCTCCCGTTCAGTGAATGAAGGTTTCTCCGGCGGTGAGAAGAAGCGCTGCGAGATCCTCCAGATGGCGATGCTCGAGCCCTCCTATGCCGTCCTTGATGAGACTGATAGCGGACTCGACATCGATGCGCTCAAGATCGTTTCCGCAGGTGTGAATGCCCTCCGTGGCCCGAACATCGGCATGCTGGTGATCACCCACTACCAGCGCCTGCTCGATTACATCGTTCCCGACAAGGTCCATGTCATGTCCGAGGGGCGGATCATCCACAGTGGTGACAAGGATCTCGCTTTGAAACTCGAGGCCGAGGGATACGACTGGGTCGAGAAGGAATACTCCGCAGGTAAATCAGCAGTTTAGTCTGTTGGACTAATAGCCAGCCACTAACCGAATCAAGACTCAGAACCTAAAAGTCTAACAGACTTCAGCCTAACCTACCTTTTCTATGACTACCGAAACCAAACCCGACATCGATATCGACCGTTCCGTCGGCGATTTTCGCTACGAGATGGACTACGCCTTCGATGCAGGCATCGGACTGAACGAGGCGACGATCGACTACATCAGCGATGTGAAGGGCGATCCTGATTGGGTCCGTGAATTCCGCAAGGAGGGTTACCGCAAGTTCCTCGAGAAGCCGATGCCGACACATTGGGCGACCAAGGATCTGGAGAATATCGTCTTTGAGAACATTCGTTACTACCTCTCGCAGGGACAGGTTCCCAAGCGAACCTGGGACGAGGTCCCCGATGATATTAAAAAGACCTTCGAGCGTCTCGGCATTCCCGAGCAGGAGCGCAAGTTCCTTGCCGGTGTGGAGGCCCAGTTCGATAGCGAGGCGGCCTACTCGAACATCAAGGCCGCTGTCGGGGAGCAGGGAGTCATTTTTGTCGGCTCCACCGAGGGGCTGAAGGAGCATCCTGAAATCTTCAAGAAATGGTTCGGTAAGGTCATCCCGAGCGGTGACAACAAGTTCTCAGCGCTCAATTCGGCAGTCTTCAGTGGTGGCAGCTTTATCTATGTCCCGCCCGGAGTGAAGGTGAAGCATCCGCTTCAGGCCTACTTCCGCATCAATGCACAGAACTTCGGTCAGTTTGAGAGAACGCTCATCATCGCCGATGAGGGTGCCGAACTCACCTACATGGAGGGATGCACTGCACCGAAGTTCGAGACCGCCACGCTACACAGCGCTGTTGTGGAACTTGTCGCCATGAAGGGTGCCAAGATCCAGTACATCACGGTCCAGAACTGGAGCTCGAATGTCTTTAACCTCGTGACCAAGCGCGGTATCGCCCACGAGGATGCCGAAGTGAAGTGGATTGACTGCAATATCGGTTCACGGCTCACCATGAAGTATCCCGGTGTTGTCATGAAGGGGAAGGGCGCTCGCGGAGAGGTTGTCTCGATCGCTCTGGCCGGTGATGGCCAGCATCAGGACACAGGTGCCAAGATGATCCATGCAGCCGATAACACGACCAGCAACATCATCTCCAAGTCGATCAGTCTTGGATCGGGTCGCTCCACCTACCGCGGCATGGTCCATGTCCCGAAGCATCTGAAGGGGTGCAAGAACAACACCGAGTGCGACGCCCTGCTCATCAACAGCCACAGCCGCACCGACACCTATCCCGCCATCAGCGTGCGTGGGCAGGGAAATGCCGTCCAACACGAGGCAAGCGTCAGCCAGATCAGTGCGGAGCAGATCTTCTACATGCAGCAGCGCGGTCTGAGTGAAGCAGCAGCCATGAGTCTTGCGGTGAACGGTTTTGTGAACGATCTCGTCCAGCAGTTCCCGATGGAATATTCCGTCGAGCTGAAGCGACTCATTGATCTCGAGATGGAGGGATCGGTCGGATGAGCATCTCCACCTCTTTTCCCGCCGAGATAGCGACTTCGAGCACCCTTAATCACTGGCCTGAATGGTTCCGTAAGGACCAGCAGGAGGCTTGGGAGATTTTTCAATCCCTGCGCCAGCCAAAGCGCACTGACGAACCATGGCGTTTTGCTAATCTGAAGGCGATCGACCTCTCTGATTTCCATGCCGCAGTGCCCGTCCAGGATGCAGCCTCACTCATCACCCGATCCTCGGCGCACACCAGTCTCGCCGCGAAGCTCATCTTCGCGAATGAAGTTCTCATTCACAACGATCAGGCTGGATTGCCTGCCGGAGTTCTTCTCCTGCCGCTGGAGGAGGCCGCCAAGAACCACGAAGAACTCTTCCGTAAGAGCTTCATGACTTCCGAGGTGCGCCTTGGTTCCAAGAAATTCGCTGCTCTTCACCGTGCTCATCTGCGATCCGGCGCATTCGTTTATGTCCCTCAGGGAGTCGTGATCGAGAAACCGATCGAGATCTGGCATTGGGTCGAGGGGGAGAATACCACCATCTTTCCCCACACCCTGATCGTCCTGGGTGAGGGCGCTTCCGCCACCGTGATTGATCACTTTGTCTCATCGCGGGAGGAGCGTTCTCTGGCTATTGCCGTGAATGACCTTACGCTGGGAACGAATGCAAAGCTGCATTACGTCGGTGTCCAGGATTGGAGTGACAAGGCAACCGCATTCCATATCAACACCACTGAAGTAGAGAAGCAGGCTGTTTCGACCGCCCTGCAGATGAATCTCGGAGGAGCCTATATCCGTGGTGAAAGCGACAGCCACCTCCTTGGTGAGGAATCGCGTAGCGTCATGCTCTCGATCAATCCCGCAAGCGGCACCCGTGAGATTGACCAGCGGACCTTCCAAGATCATTTCGCTCCCCGTGCCACGAGTGATCTGCTCTACCACAATGCCCTTGCGGATTCCTCACGGACCATCTTCGCAGGCCTGATCAAGGTCGAGGAAGCTGCGCACGAAACCGATGCCTATCAGAAGGTTAGGAATTTGATGCTCAGTGACGAGGCCGAGGCCAACTCGATGCCCGGACTTGAGATCCTTGCCGATAATGTCCGCTGTACTCATGGCGCGACTTCCGGCGAACTCAATGAGGACGAACTCTTCTACATGATGGCCCGTGGCATTCCTCCCAAGCAGGCGGCCCAACTCATCGTTCGTGGCTTCTTCGGAACTGTCCTCGAGCGCCTTGAGAATGAAGATCTCCAAGCGCATTTGGGAGAGATCCTCGACCGCAAACTCAATCTGAACGTCTAGTGCTATTAGAGTGCTCCTACCCCTGGGCGTTGGTACTTGAAGCAGCCTAGGGAAGGTTCCGATGGGAAATCTTTCCCTAGGGCGATCGCCTTGAACTGGATCCCCATGGATCCCGGATTCAGGAGTGTTTGTAGGGCGCTGAGATCCTGCCTTGCAGCATCGCTTTGATCCGTAAAATCGCCGAGCGACCGCAGCCATGGTTCAGCCGCTCCGACGAGAAAATGGTGCTGATCACTATAACCTAGGATTTCAAAACCGACCTCGCGTGCTGATCGGGCTAGGGTTGTAAAATCGACTTGGGCTGTAATGTCCCTCAGTCCTGGCTCTGGAAGTGGGTCGTTGAACCGCTCGTGTTTTTTGAATGCCAGCAGTGTGCCATCGGCGCGGTGCGGAGCATAGCGGTCTTCTCCCGCCTGACCATAGTCGACGGTCAGGATGACTCCGCGTTTGAGCTTGGCATGCAGAGTGGAGAGCCATGGTTGAATCCCCTGATTAATCTCGATGCGGAATTCTTGTGGGAGATTCTTCGGGAGATTTTCTGCGGCAGCCAGGAGTTCTGGAGTCGTGATGGGACGTCTGTCCCAGCGTAGTTCTTCTGCTTCCTGTACGACGCACTCCTCCTCCCATGCAGATCCATTCCAGCGAAGGGAATCGACGGGAAAGGCATCCAGCAACTCGTTGGAGAGATGGATGCCGGTGAACTCCGGTAACTCTTCCAAGGAGGAAGCCCAGGTGACGTTTTTGAATGCCGCCAACTTTTGTTTCTGGCGATCCCGATTCGCCTGGTAAGGCTCCACGATGACGAGTCGCACGGCTTGGTTGAAGGAGTCTCCAACTCCTGCGATGGCCCCGAGAATATCGGCAGCCATGCTGGCGTCATTGGCTCCCTGCTCGACGATGGTGAACTCAGTAGGTTTTCCCAAACGCTCCCAGACATCCCGGCAGACTGAGGCAAGGAGCCTCCCATAGATGCTTCCGAGGCTAACGCTGGTGAAAAAGTCACCCTCCTTGCCGACTCGGGCCCTCCCAGAGGCATAGTAGCCATGCTGAGGATGATAAAGTGCCAGTTCCATGAAGCGGCGGAAGGGAATGGCTCCCCCGACATCGGTTATCTCCTGGTGGATGACTTGAAGGAGCGGCGTTGGAGAGACCTGAAGTTCTGAGATCATGAAGAGAAGCAGAGCTTCAAGATTAGAGCAGTTTCAAAAAAGGTTTAGCCACAAAATGCACAAAACGCACAAAGGGTGGAACCGAAGTTATCAACGCCCAGCTGGTGATGGAATTGTATGATGGACTGGTAGCTTGAGCAGAACTGCAGAAAGCCATGGAGACTGGGGAGTCGTTATTTGATAAAGCCATCTCTCCCAGAAGCTTATTTTATGTGCCACTTGTGCATTTTGTGGCAATGACTCATCCCTCGCGGGCCCTGGCCGCTCGATTACTGCCCTCTCGTGATCTCGCGGGCGTAGATATTGATCTGGCCATCATCCCCACGTTTCACCGAGGTGATCTGGAAGGGACGGAGGTTGTCTCTGGAAATCACATTGCCCTCGGCAGGAGGGGTTGCGCCTGAAGGGAAATCAACGATCACGCGGATGCGTGCATTGGGCCCCAGAGGAACCCCTGCAATGGCGCCCTGCGGTCGGAATACGGCGCGTCCATTGCCCGAGGCCGTGACTGCAAAGCGCCCCTGAAGATAATGGCGCTCGCCTCCGATTCCCTTCGAAGCCATGGCCTGCGCCTCCGAGGACTCCACCAGGCGTCCGCGGGGCATTTTCCCAGGCTCGTAGACAGGCCATATTTCCGAAGGTCTTGCTACCACGGGTTGGTTGGTCGCTGTCATGCTGGTTGCGTTGGACGGGAGGGAGACTGCAGGTGATGGGCTCGGCTTGGGGGTGGGGGAGGGCGTTGCTTTCGGAGTCGGCAATGGAGTCTGGGTAGCGACGGGAGTAGTGACGGGAGTAGGCGTCGGCAATGGCGTGCCTACGGGAATGGCACGGGGAATAGCCGGTGTGTTTTCATTCCCGATCGGGGTACTTACGGGAATGGCGGGTAGAACTGCTGGTTCATTCACCGGGATGGCTCGGGCGACTTGGGGTGATTTCTCTGCTGGAGATGCAGGCGCTACTTCATGAAGGGCTGGTGGCTGATTGACAGGCAGGGCTTTGGCAACTCTCGGTTCAGGAGTTGGAGTCGCCATCTCCTCGGCAATCCTGCTGAGGTGTCCTGATGGTTTCTCGCCATCATTACCCACCTTGTCATTATCACCCTTGATCTTCCCTCCGGACAGGCGAGAGATGTCGGCGATTGAAAGAATCGGGAGGCCAGCTTCGAGATTCAGCTCCTCCGGCGGCTCGAGTGAGAAGCTGGTTTCTCCCTTTGCCGCACCATAGGTGCCGTAGAGCAGGGGCATGGTTGTCAGGAGGATTTTATTTTCAGTGAGGCGCTCGATATGGATCACCGCCGAGAGATCCAGAGGCTTCTCGAGCTTGATCTGCTGGCCGGTCACCAGAGAACGCTTCAGACCTGGAAGATCTTTGTCCTGTGCCGTGAAGGGTTGCTCCAGAAGGACCTCAGGCTGTTCAACTGCCTGAAGCAGGGCAACCAATCCGGGCCTGCAGAAGGTCTCGTTTGTGAGTGGCGAGGTCCCGAGCACCCGATAGGTGCCGACAGCATAGGGAACCAGTTCGCGGTCCTGATGGTAGTTACGGATGAATCGGCGAAGCAGGTTGGAATTGAACCTGCGGATTTCCGAGGTGGTCATCGATCCGAATCTCTCGAGCAGCTGGCCCGGCTTCAGAAATTCTCCACGCGGCGCTTCCGTGATCTCGAACCTAACCGGAGGCTCGATTTTGTGCATCCTCAGGAGAAGGCGGTAGTTGGCTGCTTTTTCAGGATTCGCAAAGATGTAGTAGCTCCCCATCCAGCAGAGAAAAACAAAGCCGATCAGAAGAAAAATGAAGACGGTCCATCCGAACAGACCATCCCTTGGTTCCGCTCCCCTGCGGTGCCCTGACTTTCCTTGATATCCGTAATAGCGCTTGCCTGACATGAATCCTTTAAGAAGAGCGAGGTGCTCGGCCAGAGGCAACCGAAAACGGGTGAATGCCGTCGGGTATCACGCTGGTTTTTCTTCGTGGGCCGGCTCAAAGGATGTGCCGCAGCCGCAGCTCCGCGATGCATGGGGGTTGATCACCCGAAAGCCCGCCCCTGTCAGTTCGTCGACATAATCGATAGTGCATCCGTCGAGATGTGCGCTGCTCTCGGGATCAATGGCCACGACGGCGCCATCGCGTTCCGTCACCTCATCACCTGGGAGTGGCCCTCCAAGGCTCATGGCGTATTGCAGGCCGGCGCAGCCTCCTTTTTCCACGGCGAGGCGCAGTCCTGGGGAGCCTTTTTCCGTTGCTAGCTCCCGGAGGTGCTTTGCCGCCGAGTCCGTGATCTGGATCATGAGCCTACTTTTCAGGATGCATTACCCGAAGTCAAACGGAGTCGTTAGGAGAAATATCGTCAGGAAAAAGAGTTTTTTTCCTTTTGGCTTGTCCGCTTCAACGAGAGGCCCGATTTTCCTTATCTCATGAAAGCCGTCGTTACCGTCATGCCGAAACCCGCAATTCTTGATCCAGCCGGAGTAGCTACCGGCCGTGCCATGGAGCACCTTGGTCTCAAGGGAGTCCGCTCCGTCCGTATCGGAAAATCGATCGAGATCGAGGTCGATGGCGCCGACGAGAAAAAGCTCCACGAGATCGCCCACGACCTGCTCTCCAATCCAGTGGTCGAGGATTACAAGCTCGACATTCTCTCCTGACGATGGCGCCGATCATGAAGGTTGCCGTCATTCAGTTTCCCGGATCGAACTGCGACACCGACTGCCAGGCCGCACTCCTTTCCTTCCCTGGCGTTGATGCCGAGATCGTCTGGCACAAGGAGACCTCTCTTGCCGGTTACGACGCCGTGGTTCTGCCCGGCGGCTTCTCCTATGGAGATTATCTCCGCTGCGGATCGATCGCCCGATTCTCCCCGATCATGGGTGCCGTCCGGGCTGCAGCCGATGCAGGCGTCCTGGTGCTTGGTATCTGCAATGGATTTCAGATCCTCTGCGAGGCGGGACTCCTGCCCGGCACGCTGCTTCGCAATAACGGACTTCTGTTCCGCTGTGAGCATCTCCATCTTCGCGTCGAGAATACCGACACTCCGTTCACTTCCGTGCTTCACAAGGGACAGGTGCTCGACATCCCGATCGCCCATGGCGAGGGAAATTATTTTGCCGATCCCGAGACCCTGGCTCAGATCGAGGCCAACGGGCAGGTGCTCGTCCGCTACTGCGATGCCTCGGGCAATGTCACCCCGGAGGCCAACCCTAATGGTTCGCTGGGGAATATCGCCGGTATCTGCAGTCATGGAAGGAATGTCTTCGGCCTCATGCCGCATCCCGAGCGTGTCTGCGATCCTCTTCTCGGGGGATCTGAAGGCCGGGGGATCTTCCAGTCGATGATCGAAGCGGTGGCTCAAGCCAAGGCAAAATGAGCAAGGGAGTACCGAAGACTCATCGCGTCAACCTTTTCACATTCTAACTTTTTAACTCTTTTCACTTTTCTCATGTCCAATCCCGCGATCACTCCCGAACTCATTGCCAAGCACGGACTCTCCCCTGAAGAGTACGAAAAGGTTCTTTCCATCCTCGGACGTGAACCCAGCTTTGAGGAATTGGGGGTCTTCTCCGTCATGTGGAGTGAGCATTGCTCCTACAAGAACTCCCGTCCTGAACTACGCAAGTTCCCCACCACCGGCCCCAGCGTCTTGGTTAAGGCAGGTGAGGAGAATGCGGGTGTCATCGATATCGGCGATGGTTGGGCCGTGGCGTTCAAGATAGAGAGTCACAATCACCCCAGCGCCGTTGAACCCTTTCAGGGAGCGGCCACAGGTGTCGGCGGCATCATTCGCGACATCTTCACCATGGGAGCGCGTCCTGTCTTCCTCATGGATTCATTACGCTTCGGGTCCATCGAGGGTGACAGCGAGCAGGCGAAGACCAACCGCCGTCTCTTCGCAGGAGTTGTTGCCGGTATCGCTCATTATGGGAACTGTATCGGACTGCCGACCATCGCTGGTGAAGTTTATTTCGACGAGAGCTACAGCGGAAACCCGCTGGTGAACGCCTTCTGCCTTGGCATCCTCCGCCATGATCAGATCGCCCGTGGTGCGGCCGAGGGAATTGGTAACCCTGTCTTTTATGTCGGTGCCGAGACCGGTCGCGATGGACTCGCTGGTGCTGCTTTCGCGTCTCGCGAACTGACCGAGGAGTCGAAGGCCGATCGTCCAGCCGTTCAGGTGGGCGATCCTTTCCGTGAGAAGCTTTTGCTTGAGGCTTGCCTTGAGCTCCTTGCCACTGATGCCGTCGCTGGTATTCAGGACATGGGTGCTGCCGGACTCACCTGCTCCACCTGTGAGACCGCCAGCCGCGGTGGCACAGGTGTCGAGATCGATATCCAACTCGTTCCCCAGCGGGCCAAGGGACAGACCCCATACGAGGTTCTCCTGAGCGAGTCGCAGGAGCGCATGCTCGTGATCGTGAAGAAGGGCCGCGAGGATGTTGTGAAGAGGATCTTCGAGAAGTGGGATCTCCCCTATGCCGAGATCGGCAAGGTCACTGATGACGGCATGATGCGCGTCCGCAACGGCAATGATGTGGTCGTAAATGTTCCCGCCCGCTCACTCGCTGATGACGGACCCCTCTATTCACGCGAGGCAGCCCCCTTCACCCCGCCGGCACCGCTTGATCTCTCTAGCGTTCCGCAGGCTGATCCGACAACGGCTCTGCCGCAACTCCTCGCTCATCCCAGTATTGCTAGCAAGCGCTGGGTTTGGCGCCAGTACGACCACATGGTTCGCACCGGGACAGCTGTGCTTCCCGGTTCCGATGCCGCCGTCTTCATCGTCCGCGAAGCAAACAAGATCCTAGCCGCGGCCACCGACTGCAACGCCATCTATTGCAAACTCGATCCCTCGGTCGGTGCCCGCATTGCCGTCGCCGAGTGCGCCCGCAACCTTGCCTGCTCCGGTGCCGTTCCGATCGGTGTCACCGACAATCTTAATTTCGGCAACCCCCACAAGCCCGAGAACTTCTATCAACTCCGCGCCGCCGTGGAGGGGATCTCCGAGGGTTGCCGGGCCTTTGGCGTCCCGGTCACCGGGGGCAATGTCAGCCTCTACAACGAGAGTCCCGCAGGGGCGATCGATCCGACCCCGACCATCTCCATGGTGGGAACCATTGCTGATGCTGCCCATATCACGACCCAAGCCTTCAAGGAGGCTGGGGATCAAATCTATCTTCTGGGTGAGATCGGTAGTGAACTCGGTGCTTCACATTATCTCCTGGCCATCCATGGCCGCAAGGAAGGTGCTCCTCCGAGCCTCGACTTCGATAAGGAAATCGCCATTCACTACGCCCTGCTCGGAGTGATCCGCAAGGGACTCGTGCGTAGCGCCCACGATTGCTCGGAGGGTGGTCTTGCCGTGGCGATCGCAGAGTCAACCTTCGGCACGAATCTGGGCGCATCGATTGATCTCGGTGTTACCGATCAGCGTCCCGATGTGGTTCTCTTCAACGAGACCCAGGGCCGCATCGTCATTTCCGCAAAGGCATCTGATGCTGCTGCTCTTGAGAAAGAGCTCTCCGCCACAGGCGTTCCCTTCTGCAAGATCGGTGAGGTCACGGCCCAAGCCGAACTCTCCATCAAGACAGGAGCAAATTCCTACAGTTGGACGGTTGCTTCGCTGAACGAAACCTTTGAAAGAGCCATTCCAGTATTAATGGAAGGTTAGTTCACTGCGTCCAGTCGGTACTCTACCGATTTATCTTTCCAAGCCTGTCTATTGCCCCTTGACCCAACCAATCTTTTAACCATGAAAATCACGAATAGTCTCTCCCTGCTTCCGGTGCTGTCAGCAATCTTATTGCTCATCGGCTCATCGGAACGATCGAATGCTCAGGATCTCTATGTTGGCTCGAATTCCTCGGGAAATACGACCAACTTCATTTCGGGAACGAATGGCTACTCCAATTCTTATGTTGGTCATAATGCCGGTGACTCAAATAACCAGTTGACGGTTGCCAACTTGCACACACTTCTGACCAACACCGGCGATCTTTATATCGGCTATGGAGGCAACAGCAACTTGATGGTCATCTCGAATGGAGCGAAGGTCGCCGGAAATACTGGTTGGATCGGGTACAGCAATACGGCATCCAACAACACGGTGCTCGTGACTGGAAGTAATTCCAAATGGGTGAACTCAAGTGATATCTACATGGGCTATCATGGCGAGAGCAATTCCCTGCTTATTTCCAATGGTGGATCCGTCACCGGGGGAAGCGGCTATCTTGGCTACTATGGTAACGGCAATACCCTGACGGTCACCGGAACCAACTCACTTTATAGCAACTCGTCCTCTTTCAATTTGGGCTACTACTACGGCACCAACAACAGCCTGATGATTAGCAATGGGGCGAATGTTGTGGTTTACGAAACCTACCTAGGTGATGAGTCCTACATTAATGCGAATAACAGGGTGTTGGTCACGGGAACAAACTCCATGTTCGGCAACACGGATGGATTTTATCTTGGCTACTACGAAGACGGAGACAGCATTACCGTCAGTAATGGGGCAAAGTTATATGGATATGACGATTATATCGGCTACGGGGATGGGCTGGGGGGTGGGGGTGGCAACAGCAACACGCTGACGGTAACCGGTGCACATTCCCTTTACAGCAACTCATCGGATCTCACGCTTGGTGATTACGGGGCAGGGAATATTCTACTTGTTAGTAATGGAGCCTCGGTTTCGCTTGGCGGATCACTTTATATCGGGAGTGGTGGTCGCTCAGTCGCCGGTTCGAACACCGTTATTGTGACAGGTTTCGCCTCTTCATTGTCTGTTTCCAATAATGTGTATGTCGGATACGGGGAGAGTGGTGACGAGTTGACGCTCTCTGATGGGGCGAAGGCGACAGTCGGAGGGAATACCTATCTTGGATATAGCCAAGGATCAAATGCCGTCATGCTTGTGACGGGCAGTGGTTCTCTCTGGACTAATGCTGGCACGTTAACCATCGGTGATGCCGGATCCGGATACCTGACCGTGGCAGATGGCGCCACGGTGATTGCTTCCGGCGGAATCGTGATCGCATCCAACAGCGGATCGATTGGTACCCTTGATATCGGTTCTACGAATGGAGGGGGGCTTTTCGGTTCCGAGGACGCACAAGTCTCCCTCATCGCCCCGACCATCACCTTTGGCGCGGGTACAGGTACGATCAATTTCAACCAAAGCGACTACTCTTACTCAACCAACACTCACACACTTGAGTATCACCCTTTTATTCTTTCCAGTGATATTTCCGGAAATGGCTCCTTGAACCAATTGCAGTCGTTCGGGACAACGATCCTGACCGGTAGCAATAGCTATACTGGAGTGACGAGAATCCTAGATGGATCGATCGAATTCTCTGGAACTCAGTCTCTCTATGGCGGCAACACAAACGAGTGGACGGCGGCCAATCTGATCGTCTCCAATGATGCCACGGCGATTTTCACCGTCGGTGGAACGAATCCTTTCACGGAAGCAAACATCAACCAGCTTCTTGGCAATGCCTCCTCGACCAATGGATTCCTAGACGGAGCAAGGTTGGGCATTGACACCACGGGGACCAACTTCACGTATGGTAGTAACCTCACTGATCTTAATGGGGGCAGTAATGCCCTCTCACTCGTCGTCCTGGGTACGGGAACACTGAATCTGACGGGTAGCAATAACTACAGCGGATATTCCCTTTTCTATGGGGGTACTACGGTGGTCTCGGGATCGATCAATCCTGCTACGAATAATGGCTCCCTCAATTCACTTATCGATGTTGGCCTCCTGAATTATTCGGGTGCCCTTGTTGTGACGAATGGAGGTAGCGTTAACGCTTCCAATAGCTTGGTCTTGATCGGAGCATTCTCCTCGGTCTCCAATTCGGTGACAGTTACCGGAACTAATGGACCAAATTCCTCCATTCTAACCGCGGGTGAGTTATTCGTGGGTTCGGCAATTTTCACCTCTTTTGTAAATCTTCAGGATAGCAACTTTGCTTTGTCTCCTAGCTCTGGAAATAGCTTGGTGGTTTCCAACGGCGGTGTGGTTTTGGGAGATAACGGAGGAGGAAACACAAACCTCTGTTTGGTTGGATTTCTCTCACCCAGCAACTCAGTTACGGTTACGGGTTCCAACTCGGGCGTTGGCTTCGATCTGGTAGCGATCGGAGCAGGTGGTTCAGCCAATACCATGGTTATCTCCAACGGTGCTACAGTACAGGATGTTGCCGGTGTGATCGGTGGATTAGCAAATGTCCTCCCTTTTGGGCAAAATGCTAACAGCAACTCGGTGATCGTCACGGGTGCCGGATCTGGATGGGAGAATGGAGTAGCTCTCGCAATCGGTGGAACCGGATTGCTCTCCTCGGTTCTCACGGGAGATACCAATATTTATAACGGCTCTTCTTACAATAGCTTGACGATTTCCAACGGTGGAACTGTCTCCTCTGCAACTGGCTATGTTGGTGGACTGAATTGCTCGAACAATACGGCGACCATTACCGGGACTGGCTCTGTCTGGAGCAACTCTGACACGCTCTATGTGGGGTGGAAAGGTTCCTCGGACAACTCCTTGGTAGTTTCCGATGGAGGAAAGCTGATCAGTGCCTCTGCATTCATTGGCTACACCAATAGTTCAAATAGTGTCAGTGAAGGCAATTCCGTACTGGTTACTGGGTCGGGATCCCTCTGGACCAACAGCGGCAATATCACCATCGGGGCTAATGGTGGTGCAGGAAATTCCCTGACAATCACCAATGGCGGTCATGTGCAGGCGGAGCGGATCATCGTTGATTCCGGGGCATTGACCACCGCTGTGACGAATGCCATAGGATCCAGTTCCGTAACGCTGGGAGGAGGCACCAACTCAGCCACCCTTTCTCTTGCAAGGAATCTCAGTATCACCTCCATGGTTTGGAGCAGCAACGGAGTGATTGCCATGACACCTGGGGCCAATCAACTGACGATCAGCGGCGCCTTCACTAACCTTGGCGGCACAAATGATGTTTTCAACTTCCACGGCTATAGCCAAGGGGGGACCAATACCCTTATCACGTTCGCTCAACAAACAGGCTTCACGATCAATGATTTCAGGGTCTTGGGAGGAGCAGACTGGGCCTTTGAACTGACCTCTAACAGTCTCTTGGGATGGTATATCGGGGGTGGTGGAGGAGGAAATGTCACCAACAGCGGGGTGCAGACTATATCTGTCAACACCACCAACAGTTCGCTGACGATCCAGAGCGGAGTCACCACGATTACCACCGGGGCGACCAACACCTCGTCAAACTTTGTGACCGTTAACAATGGAGTTCTGGTGAATAACGGTGGGATCGTGACACCTTACCTCACGGTATCGAGCGGAGGTGGTTTCACCGGTGTGGGTACCTTGAGTGGTAATCTTACCAACAACGGTACACTCACCCCGGGCAATGCGGGAAGTTCCTCGGGCACCCTCACGGTGAATGGAAACTTTACTCAGAGTGCCGGGGGAGTTTTCCTCCTCCAAGCGTCATCAGGTAACCAGTACAACAAACTCTTGGTCAATGGCACGGTCAACCTGGGAGGCACTTTGGTTGTGAGTGCTCTCAACGGCTACCTTCCCCAGTTTGGTGACAAATACACTTTCCTGACATCCACGGGTGCCATTAGCGGCACCTTCAGTTCAATCGAGGCCCCTGCCGGTGAGCGTGGCCGCTTGGTGATCGAGGGCGACCCGACTGCCTCCGTGATCATCGCTCCACAGAGCTACACCCAGTTAGCTCAGGGAAGGAATCAACTCAACGTGGCAACGGCACTGAACAGCTTCATCCCTGCGACAAGCGGAGACCAACTGGTGGTCTCCACCACCTTGGATTCCCTGACGGCCTCCCAGTACAACCAAGCCTTCAACGCCATCATGCCGACCTTCTACCAGCAGGTGGCAACGATCGCCTTCAACCAGGCCAATGCTCAGAACATGGAACTTAACCAGCGCCTCTGGGGAGTGCGGGTGGCAGAGGGTGGGGGCTTCTCTATGTCTGGCCTTGCCGACAACTACGCCATGCTTCAGGAAGGCATTGGAGACGGAAGCAAGAGTGTCCTCGACTCTAAGAAAGACATCCTACGCCCAGGACTCGACAACCATTGG